>CAYFJL010000008.1:0-34945 GCA_964343335.1 uncultured Polaribacter sp.
TGACACCGGAAAATTCTCTCTTAACTACTGGCACCTTTTTTGGGGGGCACTTCACGTGAACAGAAATTTTCTCTGTCAGACTGATGCCGAGAAATTCGCGTAGATACAGGCTGTAATGACATCGCCATGCAATATCCCGCTGACTGCTGAATCCTTCAAAATTTCCGATTAAAATCATTCGCAAATAAACTCAGGAGCAATAACTGGTCTACCAAAATCCTTACAAAACGGCGCGCACAACACTTCTACATAGGCATCAAAACCACAATCATCAAAACCTTGATTGAGCTTGGATTAAAAGGAGTGCGCCGGCGTCTCGGGTATTTGGTTGGAGGCAATTAACAACTCTTGCTGTTTTGTTTTGCAATTTCCAAGTGCCATGGCAGTTACTTTACATGATCATCAGATCAATCTTGAATCAATAGTGAAAGATTGCCAATTTTTTAACGATCTGCTATGGGATGTCTGTGAAAGACAACATTATTCATTTATACTTGTTAGCTTTATGGGAGGGAGCAACCAGTTTATAAAAATGTCGTGCAAATCATTAAATTTCATATTTTAATATACCTCCTACATAAACACGTAAGTCAACGCAATACTATTTATATTTATACATATACTTATTAATAAAAAACGATCCACTTGAATTTTAGGTGTTTTTATAACCAATCAATTTTTCATGGAAATCTACGTAATTACCTTGTTTTTCGATTAACTTAAAACCACTTTTAGACTTAGAATAAACAGAAAAGTATTCTTCATCCCTATTATGGCCAATAACTAGAATCCCCTTCTCTTTCAACATTTGAAAAACATTGTGAACAATTAACTTTTTTTGACTCAAATTAAAATAGTCATTATTAAATAAATTCAAACTACGTACTAAATCAACTTTACTTTCACACCAGTTATCTAAAACTGAATAATTTTTTAGTTTAATATTAGAGTTATTCACTATTGCGGACGAGATGTTTGAGTCAACTAAATTTAAAGTAGCAAGCTGTGTTTGCTCGTTAATTTTTTTCGAAAAGTGACACAAAATACTTTTGGATAAAAAGTTTAAAATAAAGTTATAGCTAGTATAGTCGCTGTAAACAATAAAACGCTTATTCCATGCCATAAACGGCTTTAAATCCGCGGAAATAAGAATATTCCAATTGTTTATGGTCGTATGAAAACAAGTTAGTAGAATATCAGAAAGATATATTTTTTCGCATTTGGGAACAATAATATTTAGGTAATCTAAAATGGAGGAACCACTGCTCATTCCAAGCTCTATGACTGTTGGATTGCTTATTTGATTTATATATTCAGTAGTACAACTATCTGTTTTTAAATGCCTTTTACTGTAAGTGGTTTTCCATGTACTCCAGATTTTTATTAAAGAAATATCTAAAGTATTTTTACAATTTAAAGGTGGTATACCATAAATTATGTTGTTTTTTTTAAAATTAGTTAGCTTAAGATTAAAAAATAACTTCATGCTATTAGATTACTTAAAATATTGTAGTGTTTTTTATGTATAACTTCTGGCTTATACTTATCAGTCAATTGTTTTTGTAATTTAAAGATTTCTCTTAGCCTACAACTTTTTTCGAATTTAATTGCTGTATTTAATGCCTTTATCAAACTTTCTTTTTTTGGACTCTCAATTTTTATAAAATTTTGTCTTAAAATTCGAGTTACGTCACCAACATCGGAACAAATAGGATAAACATTATTTTGAAGACCTTCAAAAATAACGTTAGGGAATCCTTCCCCGTGCAAGCTGTTGTTTATTACGTAATCACAATCTGAGAAAAATTTATACTTGTTAATAACTTTACCTACGAAAGTAAGTATAACTGGATTTTGTTCTGCTATATTTTTTATATAACTTTCAATTTTGTGATTTCCGTATCCACCTATTTTAAGGTGGACATCCCTATTATTTTTGAAATGTTCAACAAATGTAGAAATTGTAAACTCTAAGTTTTTAAAACCTATAAAGCGACTTAAAATACAAAAAACAATTTTATTATCTTCATGCACCTTATTTAAATTTTTTAAAGTTTTAAAGGAATCTAGATATGTATTCTCCACTACGTGCCATTTTTTTGGATTCCAGCCTAAATTCTGATATTGGAATTTAGCTAAAAGTGTATTTGAAATCATAATGTCACAATGTTTAGAAAAGTATTTACAGAGTTTCATTTGAATCTTGATTATCTGTTTGGGATCAGTCAATGTTGAACGGATTCCCCAAACCAACTTAAAATTGAATGTTAATTTCAAAATCAAGCCTAAAATCATATTTCCAAAAAGTGGAGTGTAAATAATAACATTGTTATCATTTTTATCAACTGATTTAAAAAAATTATGAGACTTACTTAATATTTGTAACAATCTTAAAAACTTTGATTTTGATCGTATTTTGCATATCTCAGTTACAAATTTACTTCTTTTATTTTCTTTTTTGTTGATTGGAAAAACTGATACGAGTTTTACAGGTAAACCATTACTTTTAGCCCAAAAATAAAATTCATAAAGTTGTTTTTCCGCTCCACCAATTCCCAGTTCTATAAATAAAATATAAATCATTGCCAAATGTTACTTTTAGGTTTTAAACCGTTCCATATTCGTTGAATGGTATTACAGATAAAGATTTCTCTTCTGTTTAGCAACAAGGAAGAATTTGTGGAATTTGAAATGGTTAACTTTTTTGTTAACCTTAAACGATTACCTGCGAAACTGTAAGCATTATTCTTAAATAATTGATTATTTGAAATATTCTTTAGTTCATTTAACGTCGAATTTTTAGAAAGTATATTAAGTATAGAGGTATAATTATTTACGAAATCTTCGTATTCTATATAAATCCACTTTTTTGAATTAGAAAGTATTGAATAGCACATACAATTAGTTATAAGCCATTTAAAACCAGTAATGTATGCAGGTATAGATGGTAAATCAAAAGGTATTCCTTTTGATGTATTTCGTGTCCATGGCTTTTTTAAAGAGTTGGCGACACTTAATACATTTTTGACTAAAAAAATTGAAGTAGTGTTGATATTTGAGCAGTGTTTATAGTAAGTCAGTCTTCTTGGGTTTTTAGATGTGTCAAAGATAATTGATTTTTTACTTGATTTAATTAGGTTTAAAATTAGGCACTCGAGATAATTTATATATGCTAATTTTAATTCATTATTGTTTTTCAATTTGCATGAGATGATATTTTTGGAAAATATAACGCTATTTTTTTCGTAATTAATTAAGGAATTTATTTCGTTTTTTGTGTAAATTTGACGAAATAACGCAATATTTTTATTCCAAAATTGTAATACCTCTTGATCTTTAAATACATGATTTTCTATTTCCCCGTCTATTAAGTATGCTAAAAAGTTTTGAAGTTCTCCGACACAAAGGAAAGAATGCTCGTTGCTAAATACAATATCTAACAAAGTAGATCCAGATCTGCCATATCCCATCAAATAAACTACATCTATCATTTTTTATATACTATTAGAAAATGTTTTCTTATTTCAATATCGTAATTATAACTCGTCAATCTATCGAATAACGCTTTGGAACATCCACTAACTTTACGGTCATGTAAATCTACGAATATTATTTTGATATTTTTTATTAGGCTTTCGTCAATAGTATTAAATAAATCAATTTCACCGCCTTCTATATTCACTTTTAACAGATCAATATTTTGAATATTTTGATCTTTACAATATTTATTTATATTCAAACACTTTACCTCTTCTACTTTCTCTCTGTTCAACTTTGATACAATACTACCACCTAGATCAAAATTTGTGTCGCTTCCGATTTCCAAAATTTTGGCGGTAGAATGCAACGCAGCTTGTACAAGTTTAACATTAGGAAAACTTTTCAGGTTGTATTTTAAGGCCTTGAACGTAGAAATTCCAGGTTCAAATGCATGGATTGTCGAATTTGGTGCATTTTGTGCAAAGTATCTGGTTGTTGTCCCATTGTATGCACCAATATCAAAAATTGTTTTGAGTTGTTCGATACCATTTAATTTATATAAATGTTGTTTGAATGTTTGTAAATAAAGATTTAAATCTGCACTATTATGTCGGATCAAAAATTTGCTATTATTTTGTTGTGCCAAGTAATAATCTTTGTTTTTAAATCTATGAAAGATTCTAATACTTAAATTTATTAAGCCCTCATCAATTAGACTGTTGAAATAAAATTTTAATGCTTTTTTCATTTTCTTTCTCCAATTTTTCTAGCTGGAGTACCTACATAAACACCATACGGTTCTGTATTTTTATTAACAAATGAATGTGCTCCGATTACACACCCTTGACCAATTTCTACGTTAGGACCTATTGTCACTCTTGTTGCTATCCACACATCAGAGTTTATAATAATTTTTCCCTTATTGATTCCTTGAGACGTTATTGCTATTTTTTTATTTTCATAAATATGGTTAGCACTTACTAAAACAGAATGACTAGCAATTCTACAATTATCACCAATTACAAGATTTCCCATGCCATATAAAATTACATATCTGTTAAAGGAATTGTTAGATCCTATTTTAATATTTCCTCCATATGTCAGAATTGAGCAATTCTTATGAAAATAATTTTTGTTTTCAATGTAAATAGATCCTTTATTTGAATTTATTTCACTCCAAGATTGGATATTATTGTATTTACCTAAATGTGTATTTTGATAACCTGATATACTACTAAATGGACTTATTAAATTACCTTTATATTTTCCTGTAAAACGTACATGATTATATATTTTTAGTAAATTTAGTATTATTTTATTCATGGCATATTTTTCTATACATTACCAGAAAAATGGTTTGCGAAAACGTATAAATTAGCATGAGAAGTGGCAAAAATAAAATTGACTTAGAACTTGTTACTTTGCAGAAAATAAATACCATTAAAATTGAAAGTATTAAGGATAATAAGTTAATATACTCTAAATTGGAAGCAATCAGAAGTTTTTTGTTAACTGTAATATATGTGTTAGCGGCAAAATTAATAAGAAACACATTAAAGCAAATTATTGAAAAAACGTTGCTTCTTAATATTGTGTATAAATAACTATTTGATGTGAATAGTAGTAATAATACAAGTGTTATACTTATAGTGATAAATGTTCCTAGGATAATTTTTTGAATATAGTTTTTTGATTGTCTCTGAACATTTGCTTCATTGTTTTTTAATTTTACACTAAGAAATGTTAAGAAGGGTTTTGAAATTAAGCTTAGTCCCTTCGTAGATAATTGCTGAATAGTTTTGAAAATTGAAAAAATTCCTTCAGTCAAAAAAGGTACGTGATGAAGAATAATTAAATTTAACATTGGCTGTAACAATGAGTGGCCTATTATGTATTTTAGTTTGGCGAGTGAATCAACATACATTTTAAATGAATAAGGTACTTTTATTACTTTTGCTAGTTTAATTAACTTTAACTTTATACAACCCAGAATAAAAAATCTTGTTAGCGGTAGATAAATAATTAGGTGCTGCTCTTTTAAAATTAAAGCAATAAAAAGTAGTCCTATTAATCCATCCAAAAAGTCAATTTTAAACTTTATTTTTAGTTTATCTTGATATATTAAAATTGTACTCAAAAAAGCATCATTTAATGATAATAATATTGAAAATAATAAAACAAAGTTTAGGTTATAATTTCTATTTAATAAGTAAATACATAATCCAATTAACAAAGATACAAACAAATTGTTATTACAAAAATTGTAAAAAGAATCAGATTTCGATATTTTAATTAAACAATCTAGCACAGAACTGCCAAAAAAAATAGTAAAACAGGTTTGACAACATGTAACTATTATAAAATATTGATCTAATGTAGAATTTTTATCGAACAGGAAAAAAATGATACCCATTCTAATTCCAGCTATGATTCCAGTGCTACTGTTAACCAGATAAATAGTTTTTAAGCTCATTTATCTAGAGTATGATTTTTTATTTTGAACGCGTAACTTAGGTATATATATCCGTAAATTGATGAAACAGTTTGTAGTAGTAAATTTGAATGAAAAACAAAAATAAGAAGAAATATCATTTTTATGTTTGTTCGTTTCATAGATTTTAACTCTACAATATCATATATCTTTACTATAAATCTTAAATATAAGTAAAAACTAATGATTCCGTAACAACTCAAGATATAGAATATTGCGCTGTGAGGATTATCATTTGGATGATAGAATGATTTCAAATTAGATTTATTTTTTTCGTTATAATCAAACCAGTTTTCAGGACCACATCCAATGATCGGACGTTGTAATGCGATCAACACAGAAGACAACATATTTCCAATTCTGGCCTGATGTTTAAAAGTGTCCCCTGAATTGTTTTCGTGAGTGGTATTTTTTAGTTTCCACAATGCTTTTAATTCATTATTTTTAGAAAAAATATAAAAACTAAATATACTCATTAAAACGACTATACCAATATATTTATATATATTTGCGTTTATATTTTTTTGTTTTTTACCAAAGTATGCGAGAACGCAATATATAAAGACAAATATGAACGAATACCAAGCACCCTTTGAAAAGGTAAATTGAATAAAATAAGATAATCCCAAAATAATGGAATAACACGACCAAGATTTTGTAACTTGGTTAGAAACTTGGCTAATGTGAAATAGGATCAAGGTTAAGCCTGTAATAATAACTCCCGATAAGTTTCTAGCCGAGAGCTGAACGAAACCCGCGGTTTCTATTGCTTCTTTGTATATGTTTGCGTAACTATAATTTTTGTAAAGACTTGTAAGGCAACCTATTGAAAAAATTATTAAAAAGTTTTCAAATTCTGCTTTTGTTAATAAGTTAGTTAAGGTATATAATATAAGAATAAAATACAAAAACCGAGCCCCTTCAAATATTCCTATAGCCTTTGAACCCAAAAACATTGTATTGAATATTATGCTGATATTTACAAATATCACAAAAGTTATAAACGCATTTATGTGATGAGTTGATTGTTGATTTTTTCTTGTTAAAACACAAAACATGCAACTAATAATCATTACTATTTGCGCAGCACCAAAACCAGGAAGGATTTCTAAAATTCCTTGCTTGTCTAATAAGTCAAATCCACTAAGAAAAAAGCTTATGAAGAACAATACTGTAAGCATATTACTAATTTTTTTATGTTTCCAAAAAACTTTAAACCTTATTCTTGTGTTCTTTGAATGTTGATTGTATTATAATATAAATAGTGTTCGTGATAAGCTAGTTCTAGCTTTTTGAGATCTTCGATTAAAAGTGACTTATTTTGAAAACTTCTGTTTATTAAGCAGTGGTAACTATTTTCCATAATATATGCCAAGTGATAAATGGTTAATTTTTTTAGTTCACTTTCTGGCATTTTACTTGCTTTGATAACGGTATCTAAATCTTCTTTTAAATTTTTTAAATTACCACAGACCTTTACGGTTGGAAATTTGCTCCAAAACATATCAACCAATGTTAAAACAGGTTTTCCAAACAATGCAGCCTCGTATCCAGTTGAACCACATACAGTAATGATTGCCTCTGATTTGCTGATTAAAACAGACATATCTAAACTTGAATCAAGTATTGATATTTTTCCTATATTTTTTATTTCACTTAGAAAATTTTTTGTAACCTCAGTTGTTGCGCTTTTGTGTACTTTGACAGCCAATCTATACTTCGCAGGTAATTGTTTTCTTATGCTCTTAATTGTAGTTAATTGATCAGAATAATCTTTTCCTTGCACATCGATAGCTGATTCTGGCTGTTTATGCAATGGATAAAGTACGTAAGGTTCGGAAGGTAATTCTTTCTTAAATTTACTATTGACAACTATATAATTCAAATGGTGCGATAAGAATTTTTTGACTAGCCACAATAATTTAAAACGAGAATGCCATACTTTTCTATCTTTAAGGTAGTTTCTTCCATGGTTGTTTATAAAGTATTTTATTTTTTTACTTGATGTATTAAATATTTCAAATGAATTTGTAGGAGCTTTTTTAGCAGGTGCTTTTACTTTATTTAACCGTATTTTTTCTAATAAATTTTTGGCTGCCAATTTTGTGGTTGATAGTGGTGTTTTATTTAAAATAAAATCTTTCGCATGGTAAGTACTTGTGAAACATGAATAATCTGGAGGATATTTAGTATAAGTAGCACCCATCCATAATAATTTTTTATTTTTACAAATATTTAAACATAGTAGTTGCAGCCAAGTATCCCTCCCTGAACTTATGATATGTATTTTGTTGTTTTTTAAAAAGTTACTAATCATATGTGTAGAGTAATCAAATAATTGAAAGCATTTTTCCCAAGGAGTATTTCTTAAAATTCGATCACAACTCCTTAACTCGTGGTATGTGATTGGTGACTCAATTCTGTTAATGTTCCTATCTAAAGGTTGTATATCTTCAATTAATAAAATATTGGTCTCTGCAAATATATTGCTTATTACGTTCTTAAAACTTGGTTTTGAAAAAATCAGGTATATATCCCATCCTGATTTTATCATAAATTTAAATAATGGGATAAAACAACTATGTGAATATCCAACAAAGCATATTGATTTTTTGTGTAGTTTCATTGAGAATCTTCGACAATTCTAGTGAAATTTAATTGTGGTGGAATGTTGAGCTTACCGTCTATAAAGTAAACAACCGTTATCAGTTATTCAGTTGATCGAAAGCTCCTGGCCTTACGCATAACCTCTCGGAATACGCTATTCAAACCTTCCATGAATACTGGCATCGCCCTCTTATTCCAATGGGCAAGTATACCTTCCAATTATTGTTCCATACTTTGACGATCCTCATCAAGTACATCAAACAATGGAGCGAATTGAACGATTTACGTATGTCGCAAGGTTTTACTGGCACAAAAATCCTTAAACCATTGTGGAAACTCAGCATGGCTTCTCCTTGTTTGCCCCCATTAGAACCTAAGCCCACGCCAGATGTTCACGGTTATGGATGTGAATCCTTGACCACTCAAGAGTTCGACCACCATAGCTCGCTTTGAGTAGGCGGTAGCTGGATGATTGGCGCCCTCAAGAAAAGTAGGAGATAATTTTTTGGGTTTACGCCCAAAATCCCACGGCTTTTTTCTTGGTGAGTCTTTGTTGTTGATAATGAACGGAATCAATTTTTACTAGACTCAATCGCTTTGTTTTTCCATGGTAGGCGGGTATGAGCAGCTCTCAGAACTCCATATCAAAACAGCAAATCACGGTTCAAATTCTTACTCCCAAACAGAGAGGCCGATTTAACCAACTCTTAAAAAAGCATCATTATTTGGGAGCCACACTTCCGGTGGGCGATTTCATTGAACAGGTCGTACTATGCAATGGAAAGTGGGTGGCCTTGCTGATTTGGGGACCGGCTGCACTCAAACTTAAAGATCGAGAACGATGGATTGGTTGGAATCCGCTGCAACGTGCCGAACGTTTAAAACTGGTGGTTCAAAACAGACGATTTCTTCTTCTCCACAAAAAAGGAACCCAACCATATCTCGCTTCCCGGGCACTTGCAACTGCCTGTAAGCATTTACCCGCGCAGTGGCAGGAACGTTTTGGCTATCGCCCTCTGATAGCAGAAACCTTAACCGATCCTGAGCAATTTCATGGCACTTGCTATAAAGCCAGTGGGTGGAACGCTGTGGGCATGAGTCAGGGCAATCGCAGGGATCATGTCGATTTCTATGTCGATGAAAAACATCCCAAGCGCCTTGGGCTTAAAGAACTTTGTCCCAAAGCTCGAACAACCATTACCTCCACGCAACTGCCGAAGCAATTCAATGAAGCTACCGTGGCCGCAGCCAATGGCATCCTCCCATTGCCACCAGCTTCTCAGCGCAGTCTTTTTGAAACATTTCAAAAAGTCAAAGATCCACGTCGTTCCAACAATCGTTTCCCTATCGGCTCGGTACTCACCCTCATTGCCATGGCTTTGTTGAGTGGCACTGAACAGATTTCGGAGATTGCTCGTTTTGCTCAACGATTGCGGCCTACCCAGCGTGCTCAGCTCAGGCTACCCATCAAAAGAGGCACACGTCGTTTCTATCAAGTCCCCAGCTCCAGTGTTTTTTATCAATTACTTACCCGCATTGATCCCGAAGAATTTGCTGTTATGTTGAGCGACTGGCTCACACAAGAAGAAGGGCACCTTCCAGGAGTGCAGGCTTTGGATGGGAAAATGATTCGTGATGTCATCGGCACCGTCACGCTTGCAAATGTGGAAGATGGTTCTCCAAGAGCGATGGCCATCATGGATCAAAAGGAAGATACTGATCGATGCGAACTCAAAGCTGCACAAGAACTGCTCCAGGCTCAGCCTAGTTTGGCCGGCGTCACAGTGACCGCGGACCCATTGCATTGTCAAAAACAGAGCGCACGTATTATCGCCGAAAAAGGAGGTGAATACTTTCTGCAAATCAAAGGAAACCAGCCCAATCTTCTCAAAAAGGCCCAACAGCAGATCAATGCATCCCCCTTTTTACCCAGATCAATCATGGGCATGGACGGATAGAGGAACGAGAGGTAAGCACTTCGAGCGCACTTCCCATGGCGACTGGATTTCCCTTCAGCAAAACGATCATTACCATCCGCAGCCGACAGACAAATCAGAACACAGGGAGGGTAAGTCAAGAAACACGCTATTACCTTTCCAGTCAGTATGACTTTGAGCGCAGCAATGAAGAATGGATCAATTTAAGTCGCCAACATTGGGCTGGAGTTGAAAGCCGCAACCACTGGAGACGGGATGCAACCATGGGAGAAGATCGCACCCGGCTGAGCAATCCCAATGCGCTGGCCAACCTGGCACTGATCCGCAATCTCAATCTGCATGTTCTTGCAAGGCAATCTTGGGATGGTTGGCTGCCTGGTTTGATTGAAAAATTGGCTGCCAATCCAGCAGAGACATTATCCATACTCAAAGCCTGTTAACCCCTAAAACAAAAAGCCGTGCCCAAAATCCTGGTTGATCCAACCTCTTATAGTTGGGTAACAGTAGCCCTGTTGTCGGCGAAAGGCATCTGAAGACAGTCTACGGTCGGTAAGCTATTTAAGAATGTGCTTACTCTTCGAAGTTGAATAACGATGCCCTTGTCAGTCGATTTTGCGTTTACCACGTGTTTGATTTTCTCCATCTCTTGTTTTACTCCGGAATCTCATCTTTGAGAATATGGCCGTAGAAACACCGTTTATTTATTTAACCTTGGCAATGTGAGAGCAGCACATGCACTAATGAAATTTTTCCAATAATTCTGAGATTTTATTAGTAGGCATTTCATTCATGGCCCCTAATGTATATCCCTTAAGAGACTTAATAATAAATTACCCTTTATCCTAACTGCCCGGGAAGCTTTTACTCGATAGACTCGGTGACAAAATGGACATTACCCGCTAAGCTCATTGGAGAAAATTTCAATTCGTTTCGCAATTCTATCCATATATTGATAATACCTTGCTTAAACTTTAAATAATAATTAATCCCCTTTTATTTATAACTCTTGATGACGATCAACTTCATTCTCCCAAGGTTTATCTGTTTTTGTAGTGACCATGAAAAATGTTTCTATTTCTGTATTTTATTCAATGATGCTAATTTATAAATATTTATTAAGTTACAACAGGTAATACACAATTTTAGCAATGTTCATGAATTTTTAATCATATGGCAGATTGATGTGCCCATTTTTGTTTTTGGTGTCTAAAACTTGTTTTCTTCATCCATTAATTTGAAAGTTCAGCATACAAATAGTCAGATTGCCCAGCGCTCTCTAAAATTGCACGCCACTGCGGATCGAATCCAAATCCTAATGATGAAATGTGATTATTTCCACTTGGTTTACCTTCATTGATCCAAGTGATGAAATTAGAAAAGTTGAATCGATGCTTATATAATATACGACAATTTTTAAATCCAGCTTGTTCTGCAGTTTTTTGCAGAGATTCTGCATTGAAGTAAAAGAGATGTACAAGGCGATAATTGAATGCTTTATACTGCGTACACCCTACCCTCATCATTAGTTCATCAATATTTGGAGTGGAAATTAACATTTTTCCGCTTGGCTTGAGTAACTGACGCTGTTCAGAAAGAAATTCAACTGGATTCTCCACATGTTCAATCACGCTGAATGAAGTAACCAAGTCTATTTTTCCTCTCCATTTTTTCAAAGCGTCTCTAGTAAAAGGATAAACATAATGACCTCTTTCTTTTAATGATTTATGATACGTCTTGGTCGGCTCTATTGCGATTGACGTACTTGCAAATCCCCTCATTAGATCAAGCATAGAACCACCACCACATCCAACATCCGCAACTACGCTTCCGCGATAAAGTAGTGTTTCAAGAATAGGCATTCTTTCAAACTGTAATGAATCGTGTATTTCAAAGAAGGATTCTTGGGCAGATGTTTGCCCTAATAGTTCTCGGTAATCACCAGAAGAATAAAATTTGTTGATATCAGCCCATTTAATTCCAAGAATTTGAGCAGAACAATTGTTACATCGGTACACAGTGCCTTCCATCGATTGACCAAATGATCCTACTCGGATTTCCCCTTGATAATATTTTTCTATATTTTTACTATTACAAATGCAACAATTACCTGGTTTTTCAAATTTAAGTGGTGTTTTAGCAGATATTAACATATTTTTTATCTATTAAGTGTATTTATCAGTAATTTATATTTTTACGTCATTGGATGTTGTTAACATTTGCAGTTTCAACAGTAATATTTATAGTGTAAAAGTTAAAAATGTTTATCTATTAAGCAAAAACTCCGCCCAATCCAATTCTATTGGTGTATCGATATTCACCACAGGGCGTTTTAGAATAAGCGGGACTGAACTATCTGTGATAATCTTCTCTTGATCTAGTATACAATTTCGTGTAAGTGCATAGCAAACGCCGTTGCGATAGAAGTAATCCCCCGCCAACTGGTGACGACTGGAAATAGTTGCGCCATCTTGAACAAAATATTTTAGTTTCTCTTCTTTGATTAGAAACAATTTCCTCGGATGACATTTCGAATCTGCTTCACTCACAGTCACAACTGAATCTGCTCCTTTGGTGATAAGCAGTTCTACACATTTAGCAATGTCTTCAGGTTCCCTCAGGGGTGAGGATGGTTCTATAATCAGAATTATATCATAACTTTCTTTAAATTGCGATTCAGTAGTAATCACTGCATGTTGAATAGTCTCAACTGCACCAGCGGTATCACTGGCAAGTTGGCTCGGCCGTAAAAACGGGGCTTCTAATCCGTATTTTATTGCCTCTTCCGCATAACGAACGGAATCCGTAGAAATAATGCTTCTGTCCAACCATTTGAGACTCCCGAGGCACTGTGCGGCACGAGCAATCAAACTTAGTCCAGCCAATTGTCGCATATTTTTGTCCCTTACCCCTTTAGAGCCACTTCTTGCCGGAACCACTGCAAGGATTCTTTTTTCTTTCAACATTATTGAAGATCGATTTCACATCCATTTTTTGTGCTTTGTTCCATGCCATTTAAGACACGCATAACATCAGCTCCATCTTTGGCAGTACAGGAAATGTAATCCTGACGACCATTTAAAATTTCAAGAAACTCTTTGGCCGCATTTATGAACATGTCATTACGTTTATACTCAAAAATTTCTTCGTCCCAATTTTGTTCCATTTTATTCGTATATTTTAAAGAATTGGGGTCGAAACTCCAATGAATTGAGCCATTTTCACCTGTGATACGAATGTATTTTTCATGCGGACGCCCAAATAAGTCTAAATGAATTTTTACTCGTAACCCATCCGGATAAACCAATATTGCGTCCACATTGTCATCGGTTTCTATTTTGAGACTACTGATCTTTTCAACACGTGCATAAATTTTCTTAGGAAGCCCAAAAAACCAAAGCATGAGGTCCACGAAGTGACTTTCATCAAGTAATGCGCCTCCACCAAGTTCCTTGCTCGCCATAAAAAAGTCCCAATAATTTTCCCATGGATGCCAATCGGCCAAGTGCGCGCTCATGGTGCAATCAACATGCAGAATTCTACCAATTTTTTTTGATATTAACTGATCTTTTAACCTCTGCAACGGAGGCCACCATCGGTAAGTGTAACCTAGTAGTAAATGGACGTTAGCTTCTTCAACCAATCGTTCCAGCTTTTCTGCAGACGAAAGGTCGGGTGTCAGTGGCTTCTCTAAATATACATTAGTTCCCTTCCTCAAGCAGGCAATGCTTTGTTCCATATGAAACTTGGGAG
The DNA here is from genome assembly GCA_964343335.1 of uncultured Polaribacter sp. GTDB lineage: Bacteria > Bacteroidota > Bacteroidia > Flavobacteriales > Flavobacteriaceae > Polaribacter. The sequence goes on from CAYFJL010000008.1 coordinate 14,266, forward strand.
GCGAACATATTATTACACCATCAAAATGCTCAGTCCCACCCAATGCTTCTTGAAGGGTTGTATAAGAGCCAATCAAAGGAGTTTCTTTTCCTATTTCATAAAGCCTTTCCTCGCGTGGATCCATAGCGGAAATTTTGCAATTTAAATTCGAAAAGTTTTTTGCATGCCGCTTACCCACTGAACCACTACCTAGAATCAATAAATGCTTTTCAATCATATATTTATCTTATATTGTTAGTCATTAGAAGATATTCATCAGAATCAAAAACACATTCCAAAAATAGAGGGCTCCTATTATCCCAAGTGTCAATGGCAGCTTTGAATGCATTAAACGTTTCAATATGCCTGGATTGGCACCCCATTCCCCTTACCACATTTTCCCAGGAAGGCCCAGGCATGGTAATGGCATGTATCGGAAGTTTTCTTTTACCTTGAGCGCAACCGATACTTCCATAACGACCATCGCTCATGAAAAGCACACATATCGGTAACGAATGCTCCACTGCAATTTTCAATTCCCCCGGATACTGTCGCATTCCACCATCCCCTACTGCGCAGTATACCGGCCGTCTTTGGCTCGCGGCAGCATAGCCAATGGCAGTGGGAATAGCACAACCCATGTAACGGCCGTTGCTGCTACCGACAAATGGCCGTTCAGGACTAGCTTTCCAGATATGTTCGGCTACGGTACAAAACGAACCAGTGTCCGCAATCAAACTGTAATTATTGTCCAATTGATTCAAGTATTGAAAACAAGCCGCTGGCAGCCAATTCGATTGCAAGATTTGATCCAACTTTTTGACGCACTTCTCGGTTTCTGCATCCCCCCATTCGAATTTAGTAAGAGCAGTGAGTAGTTCTCTAAAAGCGTCTTCACTAGGGTGACAAATATTTACTGACGCCCCAAATCCTAAAGCGGCATCAATTCCCGGGAGATCCATCAGAACTGCTGATTGATCAAAATTTTTGGGAGATATAATTTCGAGATTTCTTAAGCCAATTCCAACAATCAAATCTGATGATTTCATTAGACTGGATTCTGGTGAAAGTGGGCCGCCCGTGCCTGTGTAGATTCCAGCTGCCCATTGCTTGTTCTCATCAATGATTCCCTTGGCTGCGGCCGTGGTAAATACCGGAATTCGTAATTCCTTGATTTGATCAGCCAGTCCGAACTGTCTCGCCAAATTACCAACAATCAAAATTGGTTTTCTTGATTTAGCAATCAAATTTAATGCAGGGCCTAGATTATCTTCAACTTTTCTCGGCAAAGGAGGAACCATTAAAGTGAGATCATTTAATTCTACATGCACCGGACCAAGGACTCCTGAGTTGGAAGCTGCCCACAATTGTGGAATATCATTTGGAGGATCATTTAATCCAGTTATCCCTCTAACCAATGGTTGTAAGAGCGAAGATTGATTTACTCGTTTGTGCATCTGCCCATTAGGTGTACTGGAACCATAGGATTCCGCTATGCTGACCACTGGCTGGTTCTCAAAATGGTTGTATGCAATTCCTGGTAGTGAATTTAACAAACCTGGACCTTTAATTGAAAGAGACAGAGCCGGCTTCCCATTTGCTTTCCAAGCACCACCTGCCATTATGGCTCCAGCAGCTTCGTGCCCTACGGGAAAATATTTAATACCTCTGATCTCTAATTGGTCGATCAAATTCCATGTGGCACCGCTTCCAGTTACACCAAACGCACGATCGACTCCTGCGGCAGCGAATTGTTCGGCAAGTTGTTTCAGTTTTTCAAGCATTCCATTTTTGCTCAAAATAGGTTGTAATCCGGTCGCATGAAAAATTGATCACGTGACGCAATGCATCAGGGCTGTATCCCCCAATGTGTGGTGTAATTGTCAGATTAGGGTTCTTTTTAGCATATTTCACCAGCGGGTGATCCTTCACATCAGGCTCACCTTTCAACACATCGAGACCGGCTGCGCCAATTTGTCCTGATTTCAAACCATCCAACAAAGCTGCCTCATCTATTATCTCACCGCGCGAAGTATTGATCACGGATGCTCCTGGCTTCATCTGCTGTAAAAGATGGCGACTCAGAAGTCCTTCAGTATCGGGTGTCAAGTTCACATGAACAGAAATAAAATCGGAGACGGGCATCAATGCGGATAGGGGCAGTTTCTGAATACCATCCGGCCATTCTGATAGGTATGGATCATATCCGAATACCTGCATACCGAACGCATTGGCGTATCTGCTCATCCATTGACCAATTCGACCGCACCCTATAAGCCCAAGATTTCTTCCTTTGAGCATCCTTCCAGGATGATTATTTCGATCCCAACCCAATTCTTCGACTTCTTTCACAGCTCCACGCAAGCCTCGGGCGCAGCACATCAGCAACAGCCAGGAATGTTCAGCAGCGGCGGTTATATCTTTGAGGATTTCATGTTGCCCTTTAAGAGTCAGCAAAGGAATTTTATTCTCATTTAAGTACTCAGCATCAATATGGTTTGCTCCAGTGGTTGCTGTTACTACTAGCTTTAAAGAGTTAGCTTTTTTAAGCCGCGCAGCCTGGAATGGCACTTTCATGTAGGCATCTAGAATTACCTCACATTCCGGTAGCAACTGATCAGATTCTTCCGGCGAACAAGCTTTGAGAACATCAAAATTTCTGCCAATTTGTTCCTTGATCCACGACACCCCAACTTCAGGTCCTAAATATAAAATTTTGATTTGTTTAGAAATCATTTTAGTAATTGAGTACTTTTTTAAAAGTTAGTTCCCAATTTGCAAGTTCATCGGCTATACGCTGCCCTGAAAAACCGTCTCCATAAATACATTCTCCTGGTTTGCTACCTGATGTTAAATGGCATTTAATAGCGTCCATAATTGATATACGGTTATGCTCCACATCAATCACATTTTTCCCACGCATTCGCCTGTTTTGGCGACTACCAATATTTACAGCTGGAACACCGAGATATGAACATTCTCGGATCGCTACACTAGAATTTCCTACAATCATTTTACTCATTAGTAATATGTTTAAAAAATCGCGTGGTTCCATATTCTTAAAAAAATGAAATCTTGCATCACTACGACACTCACGAAAATGTCTAATGCCCTTTGAAGTGCCATCTGATCCTGCATCTACATTTGGCCAAAACCATAGGGCAGGTATGTCAATTTCTGCTACTGCTTCTAATGTTTCAGTAATGTGTTTGTGGGCTAGTTCATTTTCAGTTGTAACAGGATGTTGCAATACAACCAGAAAAGGCTCGTTCAGATTAAAAATTGTTCCTACCCCACCATATCTTTCAAACACGTCGAAATCTAAGCATGGGTCCTGTTTAACTTCACGAGCAATATCAATGGAGGGGCAGCCGGTTGTTTTGACATTTAATGGATCCTCACCCATTCTGATAACAAAATTTGCGGCCTGTTCACAAGAAACTAAATGAAGGTCAGATAGTTTTGTAACTGCATGGCGAACCTTCTCATCAATGGATCCTGTTACCTCCCCTCCTTGTATGTGGGCAACAGGAATATTCATAAAAGCACCTGCAATTGCTGTTGCTATGGTTTCATAACGGTCCGCAATTGTAACTACTATATCTGGTTGTAAATTTAAAAATGCCGTTGATAGTTCGAGTAATCCTAAACCGGTTGTCTTAGCCATAGAAGTTGAATTTTCCCCCTCTAATACCATATAGACTCGTTCGTTTACTGTGAAGCCATCCTGTTCAATAGTATTAATTACACTACCATATCTATCCAACAACGCCGACGCAGCAACGATTAACTGTAATTCCAACGCCGGGTGCCTTTTGATGGCTAATAATGCAGTCTTAATACGCGAATAACTTGGTCGTGCGGTGATAACTACTGCGATTTTTCTCATTGTAAATATTAATTTATTGGACAAAAATCTTCGTCTTTCAGGAAATCTCCTGCGGGAATATCCTTCTGTAGTCGACGACCTTCATAAATTTCTAATAAATTGCTTGGTATGCCTGTTCCCGGTTTTTTAAATGTAACATCATTTATTGATAGCAACTTACCTGCCTGTAAATTGGATTTAGCAATTATGCTTTTAGTGAAAAGTTTCCTGATTGATGATATTGAATCTACTTGTTCCAATTTATTAACTGGATTTTGTAATATTTTTTCAGTGTACCTAACGCCTCGAATTAACTCGGATAATTGTGTAAGATCCAGTGAAGCGGGAACATCCGGCCCAAACATATTCTTATGAAAAGTAACATGCACTTCTAATATTTTGGCACCTTTAACCAATGCTGCTAATCCTGGATAAATTTCCCCGGAATGATCTGATAAACCAATTGGGCATTTATATTTTTCTCCATATTCTTGCATAATATTCAAACCTATCCGTTCTGGTGGACAGGGATAAGAGGTGGTACATTGGAGTAAAGCAAATGGCGAATGGTTTGTCCTGCAAATTTCAACCACTTGGTCAAGTTCATCAGGGTAGCTCATACCAGAGGACAACAATATTGGTAGTCTAGTGGCAACAAGTTTTTTAATTAATGGTATATTATTAACTTCTCCTGATGCTACTTTCCATGCGATAATTCCTAAATTGTTAAGAAGATCTATTGCTTCGAACGAAAAGGGAGATGAAAGGAAAATTATACCTCTCTCATCACAGTGGTCTTTCAATCCTTTCCATTGTTCGGGACTAAACTCCATTCTCTGCCAATAATCGAAGCGGCTTTTATCTTGCCGGGAAAATTTTACTCTCCACGGTTCGGCTGATGTACTTTCTGCCTCTGCAATGTGTGTTTGAAACTTCACCGCATCCGCACCCGCGTCTGCGATTGCGTCAATGTATGCATGGGCTGTTCCCAAACTTCCATCATGCGCCTGGCCAATTTCTCCTATAATTAAGCAAGGTGCTTTTTCACCTCCAATTTCCGTGTTACCTATTAGAAAGTTGTTCATATTTTAATATGATAAAAAATGGTTTCAGCTTTACTGCCCAGTATCATAACAGTTTTAAAATTGTTGTTTTAAGTCTGTTGTTTGGTTCGATGGTAACTTAATCGACTCCAATTTTAGTACCATTTTGAAGAACGTAATGGTTTTTTCTAAACCTTCGTTCAAGTTGATTTTTGGCTCCCATTGAAGCTCCTTTTTGGCCACGGTAATATTGGGTTGCCGTTGCAGAGGGTCATCGACTGGAAGTTCCTTGTGAATTATTTCAGATTGGGATTCGGTCTTTTCAATGACTCTCTTTGCAATCTCAACAATGGTGAATTCACCGGGATTGCCTATGTTGACGGGGCCGGTTAATGAATTGTGATTCATCAATCGAATCATACCTTCGATTAAGTCGTCAACATAACAAAAGGATCTGGTCTGAGAACCATCTCCATAAATAGTAATAGGCTTATTGTTTAATGCTTGAACGATAAAATTGGATACTACTCTGCCATCTTTGGGATCCATACGTGGTCCATAGGTGTTGAAGATTCGCATCACACGGATGTCCACTTTGTTTTGTCTGTGGTAGTCGAAAAAAAGTGTTTCAGCACATCTTTTACCTTCATCGTAACAGGCACGAGGACCGATTGGGTTTACACTACCGCGGTAATCCTCGGTTTGGGGATGGATCTCGGGATCACCATAGACTTCAGATGTTGAGGCTTGTAGGACTCTAGCCCCGGTTCTTTTGGCTAAGCCCAAGACGTTGATGGCTCCCATCACTGAGGTTTTGATGGTCTTGATGGGATTATGTTGATAATGAATCGGTGATGCAGGACAAGCCAAGTTGTATATTTGATCAACTTCTACCTTGAAGGGATCGATGACGTCGTGACGGATAAATTCGAAATGATCGTGCCCCAGCAAATGGCGTATGTTTTGTTTGTTGCCGGTGAAAAGATTGTCCAGGCAGATTATTTCGTGACCTTGTTCAATAAGCCGATCGCAAAGATGACTTCCAAGAAACCCTGCTCCTCCTGTTACTAGTATTCGCATTTTACGAGTATTGTTTGCGTTAATAAGCGCAACTGCGCGACCTTCGGGTTGATATTGATTTTGGTTTTATTTTTTTACCACACGCTGCGCTAGAGGACACAGAGGAGGATTTAAGTTTTCGCTGATTATTAATTGATCGTTAATCCCTTAACCACGGGGCGGGCTTAAAACACATAATACAACGCGCCTTCTCGCAATCATTGATTGAGAGTAATGAATTTATCCCGCGGTCGGCGGGTCTATCCTGCTTTGCTGGACGGCGGATGAAGATTCTAGTTTTCTTTGCGATTCCCGTCCGAAATACCAGAGAAAAATATAAAATACTGCCTTAAAAGGAATGCTTAGCACCGTGTTTTTAATGGTAGCAATAACCGTCGCAAATGGTCATCTACTCTTTTTCATAAGTGGGACTTGCGGGAGCGCGTCCCTCCGAATTTCTAAGCTTGGTAATATTTTTCAGGCCGTTTGGTGATGCAGTTTCGTGTGTCAACAACAGGTATCTGATAGCTGGTAAAGTCGTAATCCTTGTAATCGTCATGATGCGTCGCAAGGAGTATGAGGTCGTATTTTGCTGAAATGTTTTGAGACTTACGACCGGCGTAGTGCGAGTATTCTCTGGATGGCCTTATTTCTGGTACGTGTGGATCGTTGTAATCTACATTGGCACCCTTACCTTCCAGCTTTTCAATAAGACGGTAACTGGGGCTTTCTCGATCATCATCTACGTTTGGTTTGTATGCCAACCCCAAGAGAAGAATACGACTTCCTTTTATAGATTTTCCTTCATCGTTAAGAGCATCGGCCACCCTTGAAATGACATATTCAGGCATCGCTGTGTTGATTTCGCCCGCCAGCTCTATAAATCGGGTATGTTGTTCAAATTCCCGGGCTTTCCATGTCAGGTAAAATGGGTCGATGGGTATGCAATGCCCGCCCAAACCGGGACCTGGGTAAAAGGGCATATAGCCAAATGGTTTGGTTGCTGCCGCATTTATCACATCCCAGACATCAATATCCATTTTGTGAAATACAACTTTCAATTCATTCACCAATGCAATGTTAACGGATCTGAAGATATTTTCGGTCAACTTGGTTGCTTCGGCAATGCGACAAGATTTGACGGGGTGTACTTTATCGAGTGCCTTCAGGTATAATTCGGTGCAGCGATCCAGGCATGCTTGTGTAAATCCACCCATCACCTTAGGGATACTTTTAACAGAATGGTCCGTTCTTCCTGGATCTTCCCTTTCGGGAGAATAGGCGAGGTGAAAATCTTCACCTGCTTTTAACCCCGAGCCTGCTTCCAATATCTCTCGAAGTTCAGTGTCTGTTGTTCCTGGGTAGGTTGTTGATTCCAATACCACAAGTTTCTTTCTCTGCCCTTCGCTGGTTTTAAGATACGGGGCAATTGCTTCGCCGCTTTTAATTACGTAGGAAATATCAGGCTCTCTATGATGGTCTAATGGCGTCGGCACACAAATAAGAATGGCCTCAACTTCCCTGATTCTCGAGAAATCAGTGGACGCAGAAAACTTGTTTTCTTGAGTTGCGGAAAGAATATCACTGGCTGAGATGTGTTTGATATAACTTTTGCCCTCATTCAGGCAATTCACTTTTTCTTGATCTACGTCAAGTCCCAATACTTCCACCCCACTCCGGGCAAACTGAAGCCCAAGTGGAAGTCCGACATATCCAAGTCCAACGATTGCTATTTTAGGTTTTTGCATTTGATTTAATTTTATGTCCACCCACGATTGCGGGTTCAAGATGTAAAGTCGCCAAGATTTTGACTGCTATAACCGCAGAGTGCGCAAATTTTCACAGTTTCACATCCGCAAAAGCGGGTTTGAAAGTTCTGGGAGCCAGAGAGGATTGAAGTGGGACGAGATGGAACTCGCCCCTCCATTAAAATACTTATACTTGGATGTCTTTTAGCCAGGATTGATTGTCCAAATACCACTGAACACAATTTTCAACTCCCAATTTGATATCAACCTCTGGTTCCCAACCCAATAAGTCTTTGGCTTTGGATATGTCAGCCCAGGTCGAATTCATATCGGCTTTATGAAATGGTTTATTCTCGATAAGGGCTTCCTTTCCCAATCCTTCTTCAATCCAATTAATGACTTGATTGAGTGAAATCGGATTGTTGCCGCCTCCAAGGTTGAATATTTCGTAACCTACGGGTTTGAGGGCGGCAATGGTTCCTTTGGCAATGTCATCGACATATGTAAAATCTCTGGATTGAGTACCGTCTCCGAATAATTCAATTGGGGTGCCTTCTGCAATCCATTTAATAAACCTGAAAATGGACATATCTGGTCTGCCACAAGGTCCAAATACAGTGAAATATCGTACAACAGAAATATCCAAATCAAACAGATTATGATATGAGTAACTCATCACTTCGGCTGCTTTTTTTGAAGCCGCGTAAGGCGAAATCGGGGTATTTACAGGAAGTTGTTCAGTGAAGGGCATTTCTTGGCCAGCATACAATGAAGAGGTTGAAGCCAAGACCATTTTATTAACACCGTGATGACGCATGCATTCCAATAAATTGAGTGTCCCCATCGCATTGGTCGTCATGTAAACGTGTGGATTTTCCAAACTATACCTCACACCTGCTCGCGCCGCCAAATTCAGTACGCCGTCAAAGGTGTGGTTCTGAAACAAATCTTCTATGGAATCTTGTGATTCAATATCGCAGTGCACAAATTCGAAGTCAGTGAATTTTTCTAAGCCCTCCAAGCGATGTTTTTTTAATCTTACGTCGTAGTAGTCATTCAAATTATCTACTCCAACTACTTTGTTGCCTGCTTGAAGTAGGAATTCAGCCGTTTTGGAAGCTATGAACCCGGCTACGCCGGTGATGAGATATGTAGGCATTTTTATTTGCTGCATCACCGCGGTGCGGGACCTTTGGATTGATGCGAATTTTGCAGATTGTTTTTAATAAGTAGGCGCTGGATGGAACCGTGTCCTCCAGACGGGACTGGCTGATCCGATCTACCTTGCTGCCCGCAAGGCTGGTAGTTTTTTTTGGTTTATTTTAGACTGTTGGACAGAACTGTTTAAAATAAGCCGGATATTCTTCCCTCGCTGTGATCTCTGTGTCCTCAATCCCGTGACTGCAGGAGGGTGGTGAAATAATGACGGACGAGCGGCAGCTCATCCCTACCCTTGACTGCGTCGGTCATTCCTCGTTTAGGTTTCTTTAGTAGTGAATGTGATTGAGGATGAGATTAGGGAACGGGGTGGAACCCGTCCCTCCGGGTTGGGTAAATTGTTTCGATCTACCTTGTGTCCATCAAAAGAGCTTCTCAATCATTGGCAAAACTTTGGAGAATGTTTTGTGATGTTTGGTGATTGATTTCATTCGTTTCAATCGAAGGTCATAAAGCTCATTGGTAATTTTTCCCGTTTTCTTTTCTTCTTTCAAAAAGGATTCTATCCTTTCGATTCTTTGACCTGAAGATTGAATACGGGGTTTGAGAATATCATCCATCGCAGCTCGTATCACAGCCTTGAAATCATCGATCACTTCAAAATGATCTTTGCGGTCACCTGCAACCCATACCTGTCGAATCACTCCCCATCCAGATAGTTGGCGGATGCTGTTACTGATGGTTCCCTTACTGACCCTTAATGCCAAACCGATGTCCTCTGCTGACATAGGTTTATCGGAAAAGAGCAGCAAACCATAAATTTGGCCGATGGATTTTGGGAAACCAAGAAGCTGACTCAATCTTCCTCCAGAAACAACCATTTCCTGACAAGAATGCGTCATCTCGATATTTGAGGATTTGATTTCATCAAGAAGCGCCATGGTGTGTAACAGGTGAATGAGGGGAAATGGATTTTTGATCGAAGGTCAGAAGCTTGCCTATTGCTCAAAAATGGTGAAAGGATCACCACAGTCGTTTTGATCCAAATGCTTTTCCTGACGCAGTTTTCAGATAACGCTCAAAATCGCGGGCGCTTTCCCCGGTTTCAAATGCAGCATAAAAAACAAGTTTCCATGGACGAAACGGTGGGGTAACCCGATTTTTGCCTGCGTTGTGGTCAGAAATGCGTTGCTTTAGGTCTTTCGAGTATCCAACGTAATTGCGGTTTGGACAACTCAAACTGTGGATACGATAGACGTAGAACATTGGGGAAAACCCTTCTCCGCCGAGGCTACGAAGGGCATCCTTCGCCTACTTTCTGTGAAATCTTAAGCTGTTTACGTTGGAAGGATGGGGTGACCGACGGGGCTCGAACCCGCGACAACCAGAACCACAATCTGGGGCTCTACCAACTGAGCTACGGCCACCACTATAAGTGGACGGGTCTTATACTAGCCATACTTGTGCTCGTCAAGCAGTGTGATAGAAAATTACGGAATCAAAATTTTGGCGAGGTCAGTTTGGAATGACTAAGCCTGTTAGAGTCAGGATGATTTTGTATCAGCGAGATCCGCGTCAACCATTAGTTCAACCAAATCTTTGAAGCTGGTTTTTGGTTCCCACCCCAATTTTTTCTTTGCCTTGGTATAATCCCCGATCAACAAATCAACCTCTGCAGGCCTGTAGTAAACTTCAGAAACTTCGACATAGTCCTCGTAATTTTTGCCCACATATTCGAACGCAACCTTTAAGAAATCTCGAACTGAATGGGTTTCGTTGGTGGCAACTATGTAATCATCAGGTGTTTCCTGCTGGAGCATTAGCCACATGGCTTCCACATATTCTTTTGCGTAACCCCAGTCTCTTTTTGCATCCAAATTTCCGAGAATCAGCTTTTCCTGTAATCCCTGGTGAATTTTTGCGACCGATTGAGTGATTTTCCTTGTGACAAAGTTTTCACCCCTGCGTGGGGATTCATGGTTGAATAAAATACCACAGCTGGCATGCATTCCGTATGATTCGCGGTAATTCACCGTCATTTGATGAGCAAAAACCTTGGCAACTCCGTAGGGACTTCTTGGATGAAAGGGTGTTGTTTCTACCTGGGGAGTTTCTCTTACCTTACCAAACATTTCACTCGACGATGCCTGATAAAACCGAGCCATCACCCCCGTTTGCCGGTTTGCCTCAAGCAATCTTAGCGTGCCTGTTGCAACAATGTCGGAAGTATATTCAGGATTTTCAAAGCTGACTTTGACGTGGCTTTGCGCTGCCAGATTGTAAATTTCGGAGGGTGCCACCTGTTCGATTAACTTGTAAATCGAAGGTGAGTCGGCCAAATCACCATAATGAAGGTGGAATCGCCCTTGATTGACCTGTGGGTCATGATAAATCGGATCGATTCTCTGGCGATTGAAGGTACTTGTACGTCTTAAGATACCATGCACTTCATACCCTTTTTCGAGGAGCAGCTCAGCCAGGTATGAGCCATCTTGACCTGTGATTCCTGTGATCAGTGCTTTTTTCATTGTCACGCTATGACGACAAAGCACAGACATGATTGATTAGAATCATAACTACTGTGCTGCTTGTATGGAGAGGGAATTGTGCAAATTCTGGGCAAGACACTTCGTGCCGGTCGATTCGCAAAGAGTATTTTCTGGGCGAATCTAAGAATTTTTATTGTTCAAAAATTTTTGAACAAAATAAACAAAACTGTCAAGCCTAAATGCTGTCTAAAGCTTGCTTAACGGAGGTAATCACCAGGTCTTGTTCTGTTTCGGTCAGGAATGGGTGCATAGGCAGGCTAATCACTTCTTTTGAGGCCACCTCAGACACAGGAAAACGACCATATTCATAGCCCAAAGGCTCAAACACGGGTTGTTCATGGAGACATTTGGGGTAATAAACAGCCGTTGGAATCCCGGATTCTTTTAGCCTGGTTCCCAATTTATCTCTATCGCAGCAGCGGATCGTGTATTGGGCATAGACATGCGTATTTCCTGGGAAAATGTCCGGTATTTGGCAGTCGTCTTTCAAAGCATTAGAGTACCGGGCACCAATCTCATTTCTGGCTTTCACTTCGTTTTCAAACGCTGGGAATTTTCCCAAAAGAACGGCAGCCTGGAGGGAGTCAAACCTTCCATTCATGCCGACTACGGTGTGGTGATGACGAACCAAGCCTCCGTGATTTCGGACTGTTTTCATCTGCTCGGCCAGGTTATCATCATCAGTGAATAAAGCACCACCATCCCCAAAACAGCCGAATGGTTTAGCGGGAAAGAAGCTGGTGCTGGCAATGGTGGATACCGAGCAACTGCGTTTGTCATTTTGAGTCGCTCCAAAGCTTTGCGCTGCATCTTCAATGACGGGAATGCCGTGTTTAGCGGCGATGGCATTGATTCTTTCAAAGTCAGGCATCTGTCCAAACAGGCTGACGGGCATGATCGCCTTAGTTTTGCTGGTGATTGCAGATTCCAGCTGGTCGACGTCCATATTGTAAGTGGATGCCTGAATATCTATGAAAACTGGGGTAGCCCCAACCTGAGCGATGACTTCAGCGGTGCTGATCCAAGTAAATGGAACGGTAATGACTTCATCTCCAGGTCCGATCTCGAGTGCTCGAAGTGCAATTTCGAGACTGTCCGTTCCACTTGCCGTCGTGATACAGTGTTGCACTCCAACATATTCCGCTAAAAGCCCTTCAATTTCAGCGACCTCCGGCCCCATGATGAACCTTCCATGCTCCATCACCTGACGCATTCGCTGATCAATCTCATCTTTGTACGCCCTATACTGAGATTGAATATCAATAAACTGCATGGGATTTTCCAAATTACTTTTGAGACACCTCTGGTGACAAAAAGTTATTCACAACCGTCTGGGTATATCAAGTGAATAAACAATGAGAGGGACGGACTTCCACGTCGTCCCTCATTTCTTCCTCAACAACATTCTTAACCAAATTGCATGGAACGCGGAAAGCCATTGGTTTTTCGATTATCGATGACTTGCCACAGTTACACTGTTGGAATGTAATAAATCGCGAAGGGAAGCATGGGTTCGAGACGGAGCTCGACCCTTCGAAAGATAGACTACTTGGAGGCAACAATCTTCCAGAGATGATCCTGACTCCGGAACAAAAGACAGTTCTCAAAAGCAGCGGGAGAGGCAAGTGACCGCTCATTGAGATCATTTTTTGAAAGCACTTCGAATTTCTCAAGATTGGCGGCGACTACGTTCACCATTCCTTCTTCACTGACAAAATAAATGTGATCGCCCACTGCGATGGGTGAGGCGCTGTAGTTGCCACCCAATCGTTCACTCCAGAAGATTTTGCCCGTATTCGGATCCGCACAGGTTAAGATTCCCCCATCAGAAACGAAATACAGCGCACCTTTCACGACGATCATGGATGGCGTATTGGGTGCGGAACGACGTGTTTGCCATACAATGTGCGAATCGGTGACATCACCTCTCACTTTCGGCAACCTGATTGCCAGGACATCAGGACGATCATAGCCAGTTCCAATAAACAATAGATTCTCGTAAAGAATCGGTCTTGGAACCACTGAGTATCCTTCCCCGTATCGAACTTGCCACAATAATGATCCATCCTGAACATCATAACCGCCCACCATGCCACTCCCAGGGCTCACGATTTGTTTTTGACCCTCAACCTCAACAACCAGGGGCGTGGAAAATGAAAATTTCTTGCGAGCGGATGATTCTCGTGGCGTCCTCCAAACAATTTCACCATCGTTTGCGTTCAGAGCATAAATGGCCGGATCCTTGGCCCCATCGGCACTAAAAATCAATAGACCATTGACCAATACCGGAGAACCTCCGTTTCCGTGCACAGGAGGATAATCGACGACTCGTTTCCATAGTATATTACCACTTTTCAAATCCAAAGCGCAGGTTCCCAGATGGCCAAAGTGGGCAAAAATTTTGCCGTCAGCAAGGATGGGAGTACTGCTGGCATAACTATTTTTCTTGTGACGCCTTTTGATCTTGGGTTCATCAGGACGAAAAACCTCCGTCTCCCAAAGAAGTGACCCGTCCTTAAGATCATGTGAAGCAATGTGAAGTGATAATTGTCCTCCCTTATCTTTCGCACCTGCCAGTATGATGGTGTCACTTCCCACGACTGGAGACGCCCAGCCTGACACGCTTGTCTTCACTTTCCAGGCAACATTGTCGGTATCCGACCAGTGGAGCGGTACGTCTTTTGCAACGGCGTGACCTTGTTTTCCGGGACCGCGAAACTCCGGCCATAGGTAGGAACCTGCATCGGCGGAGCTCACGCTGGAAAGGCAGAAACAAAGTCCGAGCCCACCTACCAAGCGCAAGAGTGTTATATTTTTCATTTTATCTGATACGTTGAAAATGATTTCCTAAAGACGTTCCAAAAACGCATCCCATTCATCCTGTTTGAATCCAACAAGACCATCGCTGCCACTGAGCACGAAAGGACGTTTGATGAGATTTCCATTTTCCGATAGAAGCGTGATAGCTTCTTCATCGCTTAAGGCTGGCAATCGATCTTTCAGGTTCATCAATTTGTAATCTCCACCCGAAGTATTGAATAATCGTTTGCGTTCTCCATTAACCGCTTTCAGCATGGCTTTGAGTTCGGATTTGCTGGGCGGTGTTTCACGAATGGGGATTCTTTCAAAAGCAATTTCCCGCTCCTGTAAGTACTTGATTGCTTTGCGGCAAGTACCACAGTTTTTGTATTCGTAAACTTTGAGTGCTTTCATTGTTTAAAAGAGAAATTTTGGAATCCTTCCGGACTCAATGGATCATTTGATTACATTCGGTCCAATGCTTGATCAATCGCAGCCAATACACGTTCCTTGCCCAAAACCTCCATCAGATGATAGAGGCTGGGACCGGTTGTTTTTCCAGTACAGGCAAGTCTTACCGGATGAACCAAGGCTCCAACTTTTATACCCAGGGTTTTCGCTGTTGCCTGGAATGCCGCCTGGATGTTTTCCGATTTGAAGCAAGTTTCTTCGGCAAACGCATTCCGCAAGGCGGTAATGGGAGCAAGATTCTCAGGAATGAGCTGTTTGGTGCAGGCATCGGCATCCCATTCTATCTCCTCTAATTTCTTAAAATAGAATCCGGCATATTCCCCTATCTCAGACATCTGCTTGAATTTACCAATCGTCGTATCCACGGCGGCTTCGACATATTTGGAATCGAATGATCCTGTATCGACTCCAGATTTTTGAAGTGCTGGAATCGCCAGCTCACGGTAACTTTCAGGATCTAATTCTGCCAGATATTGACCATTCAGGGAAACAAGCTTGTCCATGTCAAAACGAGCATTGTGCCGCAAAATCTGGGGGATATCAAAAAGGCGAACCACGTCATCTAAGTCCATTTTTTGACGATCATCTTTCGGCGACCATCCCAACAGACAAAGGTAATTTACAACCGCTTCAGGAACAAATCCCTCTTCCATGTAAGTCGTCATGGAAGCACCTCGATCACGTTTGCTCATCTTGGAGCCATCTCCATTAAGAATGAGCGGAATGTGGGCAAAATGTGGGCACTGCTCCCCTAAAGCCTGATACAATGCGATGTGCTTTGAGGTGTTGCTCAGATGATCTTCTCCACGTATCACATGCGTGATTCCCATTTCAAGGTCGTCAATCACATTGACCATGTGAAAAACCGGTTTGCCATCCGATCGAACAATAACGAAGTCTGGATCCGCTTCTTCTCGATCGGTTAATTTCCGGGTCACGTTGCCGCAAACCAAATCAGGTATGACAACCGGCTCCCGGGTCATTCGGAATTTGATGGCACCTTCATCCTCGTAAGCTTGACCGCTGGAAAGCAGTTTTTCGATGTGTGTTTGATATATGTCACGGCGCTGCGACTGAAAATAGGGTCCACGTTCACCTTTCGCAATCGCTCTTACCTCTCCGGTAGTAGGGCCTTCATCCCAATCCAACCCCAACCATCGCATGCTGGACAAAATAACCTCAACTGCCTCCTGCGTGTTTCGAGCATCATCGGTGTCTTCAATGCGTAGGACGAATGCGCCACCCATATGGCGGGCATAAAGCCAGTTGAACAGGGCCGTGCGTGCTCCTCCAATATGCAGGTATCCTGTTGGACTCGGGGCAAATCTGGTTCGAATGCTCATAGAGATTTGATACGGCTTTGCTTGATGCCTGACAAGTCACGTTTGAGTGGAAGCATCCTGACGATACTGAAGTTCACGAAGTATAAGTGTCAAACGCTCCAGAATGGGGGTCTCCGCGTTGGCTGCTTTGGCTTGTTTCAAGGGTTCTTCAAATAAACTGTTGATTTCCAGCGGTAGCCCCTTTTCATAATCAATAATGGTGGACGCTTTGTAGGGTCCCATCGTTCGAGTTCTCTCAATTAATTTTGACTCGAAGTCAGCTTCAATGAAATGCCCCAGCTTAAGAGCTGCCGACCTGACCTCGCGCATCAATCCGCGGACTCGAGCTTCCCAATTCGCATCCCCCAACAACGCATTTGCGTCCAGACAATCACATCCGGAGAGCGAACGAAGCCCGTCTGGCTGAATTTCAAACGCTGCATGTCCTAAAGATCCGGCAACGCCCAACCCGTTGAAGGGGATATTCCACATCAATTTCTCCCAATGAGCTTGTGACAAGTTTTCCGTGAGTTTGCACGGTATTCCCGCCTGCTTGAAACACTCCTCAAGCTTCATTGTGAAGGGGCGAAACGAACCCTCATACTCTCCCATCACAATCAGACCATGATCCATATGTCGAATTCTTCCCGGAGCAGTCCGATTCAGGCAAACAAAACACAACCCACCAACAAGGTGTGTATCGGGAAACAGAGCACGTAGACTTTCCTCATTTCCAAGTCCATTTTGTAAGGTCAGCAAAGTTGTATCGGGACCAACCAAAGGAGGCAGTAACGCGGGAAAAACATCATTCGCAGTAGTCTTGAGTCCGATTAATACCAAGTCACACTGACCTATATCTTCAGGGTGATCGTGAGCGTGGGGCTTGAAATGAAAATCTCCATTTGGACTTTCAACATGGACGCCCTTGTGTTGGACCGTTTCAAAGTCGGATCTCAACAAGAAATGAGTCTCATGACCGGCTCTACAGAGCAAACCACCGTAGTAACTCCCCAGTGCACCACATCCAACGACTCCTATTTTCATAAGAAAAGTTGTGGCACGAACGAAGATGAGGAGAAAGAAAAAAGGCGCTTCGATTATTCGAAGCGCCTTTAGAGAAAAGGTCTCGCAAATGAGAAATGCTTATTTCTTTTTCTTAACCGGGATGACAGCGTCCTTACAGGCTTTTGCCACTCGGAATTTTACAACTTTTTTGGCAGGGATCTTGATAGCTTCCCCTGTCTGTGGGTTACGACCGGTACGAGCCTTGCGAGCGACCAATACAAGCTTGCCAATTCCAGGAAGAGTGAAGCCGTCCTTGGCATGCTTATAAGAAAGCTGCGCAAGTTGATCCAGGATTTCGGTAGCGGTTTTTTTGGTCAGACCGTGCTGATCTGCGATGGTGGTCGCGATCTGTGACTTTGTTAATGGTTTTGCCATATTCTGTTGATGTTTGTTTTTGATGTATGGGGTTCAAACGAACCGGTTCTACAAACCCGATACGACTCCCTTGAAGGCAGTATTCTCTTAGATTCCTTAGATTTATCAACCTTTTTGTGATGTAAGAGACATCTTTTCTTTTGATCACCAACTCAATGCATGTTCGCCTCTATGGCTTTTGCAAGTGTCATATAATCCTCAGATCCATTATAAAGTTGGGCAGAAATACGGATCATTCTTTTTGGAGAACATGGCCAGGGCGCAATGGGAACTTCAATTCGATGCTTCTCCCAAAGCAAGTCCTGGAAAGGATCGGAGTAGAGAGGAGATGTGGGCGGTGCGGAATCGGTGCTCTCGGGCATTTCCAAAGCTGCCATGGATCCGATCATATGATCGGGGGCCAGGATCGACCACCCCAACTGATCATGAAGAAAGGACCGCGCCTTTAATGCTAACTTATTGTTGCGCTTCATGATAGACCCCCAACCTCCGGGCAGCTGCTGAGACATCCAATCGATCACCTTCGGGACACTTAAACAGGCTGATGGGTCCGAGGTACCTGTCCAACCGAACTCAAGGTGAAATCTGGAACGATCATTGCGAGTCGAGTTGGCACCGTGACTGATGGACAAAGGTCGAATCATCTTCTGGTGCTCTTGACGCACAAAAAGGAACCCCGCTCCTTTCGGAGAACAAAGCCATTTGTGGCAATTTCCGGTATAAAAATCAGCTCCCAATTTGTCGAGGTTGAGCGGGATCATTCCCGGGGCATGCGCTCCATCCACCAAAACCAGAATTCCTCTGGATTTCATTTCTGAAATAATTTTTTCGAGTGGAACCACTATACCGGTAGGACTGGTGACGTGATCAATGAGTAACAGCCTGGTCTGTGAAGTCACTTTTTCCAGGATGGCTGCGACCCAGTCGGAAGGATCTTTTACGGGAGTTTGAAGCTGCACCAAGCTCACTTTTGCACCCGATTTTTTGGCAATAAAATTCAGAGCATTGTTACATGCGTTGTATTCATGGTCCGTCACCAATAATTCATCCAAGTGATCGAGATCGAGAGATTTCAGGACCGTATTCACACCGTGAGTCGCATTGGGCACAAAGGTTAATTGCTCAAAATTCGTTCCCAGAAAATCAGCTAATCTTGAGAGGGCTTCATCCCATAAACGCTCCAAATCTCGGACAAAAAACTGAACCGGCTGCCTCTCCATGCGGTCTCGAATATCACGCTGATAGGCGAGGACCGGCAAAGGGCAACTCCCAAAGGAACCATGGTTCAAAAAGGTGATTCCATTCTCTAGCGGCCAATGTGATCGCCCAACCGGAGAAACTTCCTCGCAGTCCCAATCACAGGATCCATATTCAGCATTCATTTAAGTAACTTGATAGAAGCCTCATGAGGCAGGAACCATCCCCTGATCCAAGTTTAACCTGATTGATCAAACGACCAAAACTAGAAGTTGGGTAGACACTCATCTCTGAAAAGGGAGCGGGTTTTCTGCCGCTTACGCACGAGCGAATGTTTGTTTCCATGGACGATGACCTCGGCGGGCATCGGACGGGTATTGTAATTGGATGCCATGGTGAACGCATAGGCTCCAGCACTCAAGAATGCCAGGTGATCCCCTTCCTTGACTCGCGGCAAAGGTCTGTCCTTACAAAAAGTATCCCCAGATTCACATATCGGTCCCACAACGTCGGTTGAAATAAGTTTCCCGGACTTTCGTTTTACGGAAATGATTTCATGGTAGGCTTCGTAGAATGCGGGCCGAATTAAGTCATTCATGGCGGCATCCACAATCACGAAATGTTTCTGCCCTGTGTTTTTGACGTACTCCACGCGAGTCACCAAAATCCCTGCGTTACCGGCAATGAAGCGCCCGGGTTCCAGAAGAATACGCAAACCCAAAGGCTTCAAGAGAGGCACCAGTTTCTGGGCATAAATTTCAGGAGTCAGGATTCCTTTGGCTTCGGAGCTTTTCCACCACCTGGCACTTCCACTGGCCAGGGCTGGATCGTAAACGATGCCCAAGCCTCCGCCGACGCTGAAGAATTTCAGATCATAGGCGGACTTCAGGCGCTTGACCAATGGCAACATCTTGCGAACGGCATCCACGAACGGTTTGACCTGGGTCAATTGAGATCCGATGTGCATCTGAACACCACGTGCTTCAAGGTGCTTCATTTTGGAAATGCGCGCATACAATGCCTCAACTTCTTCAAAGGCAATTCCAAACTTATTTTCGTAGGTGCCTGTCGTGATCTTGGCATGCGTTTTCGCATCCACATTCGGATTAACTCGAACCGACACAGGGGCCGTTTTTTTCAATCGCCCTGCAATACGATCGATCCTCTCAAGCTCAGGAATACTTTCTACATTGAAGGCATAAATACCTTTACGAAGTGCAAATTCGATTTCCTGCTCTGTTTTACCCACGCCCGCGAAGACACATTGATCGAAACGACCTCCTGCAGATTGCACTCGCATGAGTTCACCTTCGCTGACGGTGTCAAATCCACTGCCTTGAGAGGCAAGGGTGTTGAGAACACCCAGGTTGGAGTTGGCCTTGACTGCATAACATATCAGGTGATCCAACTCGGACAGTGCGTGATCAAGACGGGAATAGTGATCAACCAAGGTCTGACTGGAGTATACGTACAGTGGACTCCCATGTTCCTCGATGAGTTCGTTCACCGGAACATCTTCACAATAAAGCTGGCCTTTGGCATACCTGAAATGATGCATGGTGATTACTTATGCCGTTCTGTTACCTAAAATTCAAACGGGTTTTTCAGTTTTAAAAGATATGGGGGGGTTGATCCCGCTCGCTCAACCCGAAGACAAGAATGGAGGGACAGACTTTCACGTCGTCCCCTTTTTCTTCCTTAATATTCTAATCCAACCAAGAAGCGGAACGTGGGAAGCCTTAGATATTCACCTGCCCATGATGTTCCCTTTATCTCCTTGCTGACACTCGTTTGCCCCAAGGTTTGAAGTGGGTTCGAGGCGGAGCTCGAACCTCCGATTGGTAAACTTGGAGGGACTGATTCCGCTCGGTCCCTCATTTCTCCCTAAAAACTTGGATGACCACATTACGGGGAACGCGGGAAGCCTGTGGTGTGCGCTTACCATGGGTGCCCCAATTTATCCCTATTGACGCTCACATGCCTCAAGGATTGAACCTAAAAGCCGCAGTTGAAGATCAACTGGAAGGTTCCGGAACGGGATCAAGGA
>CAYFJL010000009.1:0-34522 GCA_964343335.1 uncultured Polaribacter sp.
GCACTGTGCCATGCCATTCGGATCATGAATCCTCCGTAATGACCGTAATCTGCTGGCCACCAATCCTGAGAATCTGTCATCAGTTTGGTTAAATCGGCTTTTAATTCTTCGTAATTGATACTACTAAAAGCAGCAGCATAGTCGAACGTTTCACCCATTGGGTTATTTTTTGGTGCATTCTGACGAAGTATATTCAACTTCAATTCATTTGGCCACCAATCTCTGTTCTGTGTTCCACCTCCAGCAGACTTCTTCTGAGTACCACTTAAAAATGGACACTTGCTAGCATCGCTACTGTTAATGTTGTAATTTCCTTTGTTCTCCATAATAGTTCGTAAAATTTTGCTGATTTCTGGTTCAAAGGTACCACTATTGAGTGGATAATTTTTATCTATATTTTTTATTTCAAAATAGGTTTGACCTATGAATTTACTAAATTTATGTTTGGTTTAATTCGGTTTGACATGTTGTTTATTGTTTTATATTCGAGAAACTAAAAAAATAAAATTATGAAAATTCTAAAATGGAGTGCTTTTTTTGTCCTGATCACCTTTGTTGCGGCATGTGGCAAAGATGATGATGCTACCGCACTACCGCCAACACCTACCACGCAACTTTCAACAGGTGCTGTCAATTGGGGTTCTTTTGTAGCGACATCTAAAAATTTGACACCTTTGGTAACCTTTGCAGGCCAACCCTCCAATACGTACACCGTAAATGCCATCCCTGGAGATAGAGTAACCTTTACGTTTAATGCCGGCAATAAACCGGTAGATAAGAAAGTTTTGGAGCTCAAGATGATTGGTATTGATACGCCTAGATCCGGTGGTACAAGTGATGATGCCGCACTGCTTCAAAATATCGAATGGATTTATGACCCTAATGATGATAATTATATTCTCGGATTCGAAGTGTTGAGTTCTGCTCCAGAAGAATTGGATGCTAAATTTGATATTTTAGTGGAAGTTTTTCAGAATGGTACTTCATTAGGTACGGACTTTTTAATTGATCCAAAATTAAAGCTAAGACCTTCGAGATAAACAATAAATTATTTTTAATTTTACGAGAGGCTTCAATTGGAAGTCTCTTTTTTTTTACCCTGTAATTTTTGTTAACTTCCATCCGTATTTATGGTTACTAGAATTCTGACATTTATTCAAAGAAAATTGCGCCTTCTATTCTTTTTGGCTTTTTCTGCTTGGTGCATGAATTCAATCCTTGCTCAGGATCAATATTTAGATAGTCTAAAAAATGTTTTTCGAACTAATGGCTACGATAGAGCTAAAAAATTAGAGCTTTTGGATGAAATTGCCTACAACGAAACCAATCCAGAAGAATTAATTGTTTACAGCACGGAATTAATCGAGTCTGCTAAAGAGCGAAACAATCCTAAATTACAATTAAGTGGCTATCTCTATTTAGGATCAGCCTATAATGATAAAGCCGAATATTCAATTGCGCTTGAAAACTTTTTGAAGGCCGCAAAAATTGCAGATGACAACAAATTTGATGAGAATAAAGGAGATGTAACAGGATACTTGGCTAATGTATATGCCGCAATGCAAGACAATACCTTAGCCATTAAAAATTACCGAGAGAGTATCGTTCTTTTAAAAAAGCATGGAGACTCTTTAAGCCTTGCCAATTCAAAATTTAATTTTGGAGACTTCTTTTATCGGAATTTACAACAATTAGATTCTGCCTTGCACTATTACAAAGAATCTGAAAAAATTTTTTTAGCTACCAAAAATGATTATGCCATGGCTTATGTTTTGGGAAGTGAAGGCCTTATTTATGCACAATTGGACGACCAAGAGATTGCAGAAGAAAAACTAGATAAAGCGGTTGAAATTTTAAAAACATACTCTGATTATGGTGCGATATCAGAATACTTGGTTGGAATGTCTGATATATATCTGAGTCGAAATCAAAAGCAAAAGGCACTAAAATATGCTAAACAAAGCCTGAATCTTGCTATTGACAATGGCTTTAAAAGACAGATAAGTGAATCATACTTCAAAATTTACAAAATCTACAAGAGTTTAGGAAATTATAGAAACTCCCTAAATAACTTTGAAATTCATATTGCTTATCGCGATAGTGTTACTAATGTTGATATGGTAAGGGATATCGAGAAAGAGCGTTCTAAATTTGAACTCGATAAAAAGGAGCAAGAAAAGAAACTTGTTGAGCAACAGGCGAAAACCCAGAAAATAATTAATGTTGGAATTGCCATTGTTCTAGTTTTGATTGGAGTACTTGCATTCTTCTTGTTTAGAAGGAACAAGTTTATTTCAGAAACGAATAAAATCATTGAAAAAGAAAAGCAACGTTCAGAAGATTTGTTGATGAATATATTGCCTGAAGAAACGGCTCAAGAGCTCAAAGAAAAAGGCAGTGTGAATGCGAGAAAGTACGAATCAGTTTCCGTTTTGTTTACAGATTTTAAAGGGTTTACCGAGTATTCTGAGAAGCTTTCTCCAGAAGATTTGGTAAAGAGTATCGATTATTATTTTTCCAATTTTGATAAGATTATGGAAAAATATGGCATTGAAAAAATAAAAACCGTTGGCGATGCTTACATGTGTGCTTGTGGTTTGCCTTTTCCAGAGAAAGAGCATAGCTATAAGATTACTATGGCTGCATTGGAAATCGTTGAGTTTATTAATCAGACCAAATTTATCAACCAAAAAAGTCTTGCAAAATTTGATATCAGGGTTGGGATTCATACCGGTCCGGTAGTAGCTGGGGTTGTAGGGACCAAAAAATTCGCTTACGATATTTGGGGAGATACCGTGAATACCGCAAGTAGAATGGAAAGTTCTGGAGCTGTTGGTAGGGTAAATATTAGCGAAACAACCTATGAATTATTGAAAGGTTATGAGGAGTTTTCATTCGAATCCAGAGGTGCAATAAAGGCGAAAGGAAAAGGTGAGATTGAGATGTATTTTGTCAGTAAAAAAGTGTTCTAGTCTTAACCAAATCCGTTTAAACGAATCGTCTCTAATTCTTCTAAAGAGAAAACTTTCAATTCCAATAAATCCTGAAATTGTTCCGAATTGGTTTTGTGAAATAAAATTAAATCATCGGTGTTTACACAAACTTTTATTCCTTCATCAAACAGTCTTCGAATGGGATGCATTTGGAGATTTTTCACTGCCCCAAGCATGAGATTGCTTTGCGGACAAATATTTAGGCGTAAACCTCTTTCTTTGATCATATCGATGACATATTGATCTTGTATGGCATTGACGCCGTGTTGTAGTTCATCCGGATTTAAAACTTCAATGGCCTCGCGAATGGATTGTGCATTGGAGAATTCTCCAATATGAACCTTTGTTTTGAGTCCGTTTTTAGAAGCCTCCTCATACAAAGTTACAAAGGGTGTAAGGTCTTGATTGGCTTCAGCTCCATATAGATCAATGCTATGAAATACCTCCGAATCGAAACAAGCTTGGGTGTACTTATAAACTGAGTCCAAATCCAAGTCCTTATTCACACCAATCTCTGGTCTAAATTCGATTTGATCCTTGAACTCCTCCACTAGGCAATTGGTTTCATCAATCACCCTTTGAATCGAACCTCCAAAAAAACGAGCCAGATTAATGTCGACACTGGCTTCAAGGTAGGTGACCTTATCATCAATACTGCTTTCGATGGAAATTCGCATAAAATTGATCACGTCTTCCTCATTTCTCAGATACCGATTTAAGTCTTGGTAAATAAAACCGATCATACCTGGTAACCCTTGGTATTTGAACGGAAAAACAAAATCGATCGGATTGTATAGTTCTAAGAAGCGCTGTTTTGAACCTCCTAAATGAAAGTGGTTGTGTACATCGGCCTTGGGTTGGTTTTGAAATATGTTTAGTGCATCTTGGGCCATCTAGTGCTCAATACCGAAGCTTTTTGTGTGGAATTGGTTGGACATTGATTTGGTGGTAAAGCTAAGATACTAAATTTTATTCGAGAGTTAATTTGTTAATAAGCGCCTCTTGACTTGGGCAGATTTTAAGCAAATCTTTTTGTTTAGCGAGCTTAAAATCTCTAAAATCAAAACCTGGAGCTACTGTGCATCCCACAAAGGAGTAACTATCGGGTTGCAACACTTCCGCCCCAAACCAATGCTTGGCAGGGACTACGAATTGAGGGAGTTCATCGTTCTCGAAATTTGTGCCAACATCTTGATAACTGTAGTTTCCTTCAGGTGAAATCATGTGGATTCGTAGCGGAGAACCTCCGTAAAAATGCCACATTTCATCCTGATTGATTTTATGGAAAGCAGAAAAAGATGCTGAGGTAAGTAGAAAATAAATGCCGGTACAATAGTTTCTTTCACCTTCTATTTCTTTATCTAATGAGGTGTTCGGAATGCTTCCTTGACTCCGATAGGTTTCTTTGAAAAATCCACCTTCAGGATGTGGAAGTAGATCAAATTTTTGAATAATATTGTTAATTTCAGTGTTCAAATTTTAGCAATAATAAATGGGTTTCACCATGCTAAAAGTACTTAAATTATTATCTTTAATTTTTAAAATTTCATATGAATTTATCAGACTTCAAGGTTACAAAACCAATTTCGTTGAGCGATCTCCCAACACATTTTGTGATTGACGGCGCCAAGAAAAAATTAAGGAAAACCCGCAAAAAATTGGGCGATATTCAGGATACTATGTATGCTGATGGTCATTATGGGGCGCTTATCTGTTTACAGGGAATGGATACCTCAGGGAAAGATAGTTTGATACGTGAGGTTTTTAAAGACGTCAATGCCAGAGGAGTACAGGTGCATAGTTTCAAGGTTCCTACGGAGCTAGAGTTGAAGCACGACTTTTTATGGCGTCATTATTTAGCCCTGCCAGAGAAAGGTCGTATTGGGGTTTTTAACAGAACCCATTACGAAAATGTATTGGTAACCAGAGTTCACAAACAGTATATATTTAGTGAGAATATTCCTACTGTAAAAAGTCTTGAGGATCTTGATGATGCCTTTTATCACGATCGAATGGAGCGTATCAATCAGTTTGAAAATCACTTGGCAACCAATGGTACCATTGTTTTAAAATTTTACCTACACCTTTCTAAATCGGAACAAAAGAACCGATTACTACGAAGATTGAACATTCCTGAAAAGAATTGGAAGTTTTCAAAAGGAGATTTGAAAGAACGAAAGTTGTGGGATCAATACATGGAATATTATGAAGATGCCATTAATAGAACTTCAAAAGACAATGCTCCTTGGTATGTGATTCCTGCTGATGATAAAGATACTTGCCGATACATTATGGCTTCTATTTTATTGGAAGAATTAAAAAAGTACGATTTTAAAGAACCATTATTGGCTCCAGAATTACTGGCTAAAATTGATGAATTCAAAGCACAGTTGAACGAAGAAAAATAAATCTAGATGAATTTAGAGTTAAAAAAACCAATTGTATTTTTCGATTTAGAGACCACAGGTGTAAATATTGGAACCGACCGAATCGTTGAGATTGCCATTTTGAAAGTACATCCAAACGGAAATAAAGAAAGTTATACCTGGCTTGTAAATCCGGAAATAGAAATTCCGGCTGAAGCAACTGCGGTTCACGGAATCACCAATGAGAAGGTGGTTACCGAACCAACGTTTAAGGAGTTGGCATCCAAAGTGAATGAAGTGATTAAAGACTGTGATTTAGCGGGATTTAATTCGAATAGGTTTGATATACCCCTTTTGGCTGAAGAATTAATGCGTGCTGGTATAGACTTTGATATGTCTAATCGCAAAGCCATTGATGTTCAGGTGATTTTCCATAAAAAAGAGCAACGGAATTTAAGTGCGGGTTATGAGTTTTACTGCGGAAAGGTGTTAGAAGATGCTCACAGTGCAACGGCCGATACCAACGCCACCTATGAAATTTTGGAAGCACAGATTGAAAAATATGAGGATTTAGAAAATACCGTAGAGGCTTTGAGTGAGTTTTCATCGCATTCGAAAAGAGCCGATTTTGCTGGATTTATCCTGTACAATGATCAGAAACAAGAGATTTTTTCATTCGGTAAATACAAAGGAAGATTGGTCGAAGATGTATTGAAAGAAAACCCTGGATACAATTCTTGGATGCAGAATGCTGATTTTCCGCTGTACACGAAGAAAGTTCTTCAGAAAATAGCTGAAAGATTGCGGAATCCGAATGCTCATCTTTCTAAAGAAGAACAGTTAAAGGCTTTAAAAGATAAATTTAATACACGATTTTAAGGATTGAAAATATGTATGTAGATTTTAATTCATTACCAGATTCGGCGAGAATATGGATTTATCAATCCAACCGAGAGTTTTCACAAGATGAGCAAGATGTTATTGAGGCGAATGCCAAGGCCTTTATTGATAGCTGGACACGTCATGGAGATGACTTAAAAGGTTCTTTTACCATTGCCTATGATCGCTTTTTGGTAATTGCGGTTGACGAGAATTTTGCCAATGTTTCTGGTTGCTCTATTGATGCCAGTGTGCGATTCGTTAAAGGCTTGGAACAGGAACTGTCGGTTGATTTATTGAACAAATTAAACATCGCTTTCAAAACAATGGATGATGTGAATTCGGTTTCCCTTAGCGATTTTAAGGAGTTTATCAATCAAGGAAAGATTCAAAAAGATACCATTGTATTCAATAATCTTGTGGCCACGAAAAAAGATTTTGAAACCAGTTGGGAAGTTCCAGCGGAAGCTAGTTGGCACAATCGATTATTTTAAACTGACTATGAGAATGAATCGTTTTAAATTACTCCTTTTACTACTCAGTGTTTCCATTGCAGGCGTTGCGCAAAGGCCAGACCCATTGCTAACCAAAGATGCTGAGGCACAACAGAAGTGGGTAGATAGCTTAATGACAACAATGACTGTTGATCAAAAAATCGGTCAACTGTTTATGATTCAGGCTTATTCAAACAAGGAGGAAGGTCATCACGAATACATCGAAAATCTTATTGAAAAATACCACATTGGGAACCTTATTTTTATGCAAGGAACTCCAGTGAAACAAGCTGAATTGACCAATAGATATCAAGCAAAAGCCAAAGTGCCTTTGATGATAGGTTTTGATGGCGAATGGGGATTGGACATGCGATTAAAGAATACCTACAAGTTTCCTTGGAATATGACCTTAGGAGCTTTAGACAGCAATGAACCTATCGAAAAATTGGGAGAACATATTGGGAAGCATTGCAAACGTATCGGAATTCACGTGAATTTTGCTCCAGTTGTAGATATCAATACCAATCCAGATAATCCGATTATCGGAAATCGTTCTTTCGGCGAAGACAAATTTAATGTTGCAAATAAAGCAGCCGCATTTGTAAAAGGCATGCAAAAGGTTGGTGTTTTGGCCAATGCCAAGCATTTTCCGGGTCATGGAGACACGGCCACTGATTCTCACTTAACCTTGCCGTCGGTAGATTTTGATCTTCAACGAATCGACTCTGTTGAACTTTATCCGTACAAAAGACTTTTCGATACTAATTTGGGAAGTATCATGACGGCTCATCTGAGCATTCCGAGTTTGGAATCTAATGCTACTTTACCTACCTCGCTATCTAAACCAGTGGTTACAGATCTTTTACAAACAAAACTTGGTTTTCGTGGTTTGATCTTTACAGACGGATTGAATATGAAGGGGGCTGCCAATTATGCGAGTTCCTCTGAAATTAACCTGGCTGCCTTGCAAGCAGGAAACGATATACTTTTAATTCCGCAAGAGATAGAAGCTTCTTTTCGATTCATTAAACAAGCAGTGACCTTAAAAGTGCTGTCCGAGGAGCAATTGAACGCGAGCGTTGAGAAGATTTTGAAAGCCAAATATTGGCTTGGATTGCATGAATATGAGCCAGTTTCTTTGGAGAATATCGAGGAAGACCTTAAGACGATTGATGACGAATTGTTACACAGAGATTTGGTGAAAAAATCGTTGACCGTTGTGAAGAATGCGAACAATTTATTGCCGCTTTCGAACCTTCAAAACAAGAAGATTGCCTATGTAAAGTTCGGTGATTCCGATAGCAATAGTTTTGTTTCCATGCTTAAGAACTATGCCAAGGTTGATGTGGTGAGAGCAAAGACTATTGATGTTTTATTGGATAAGATTAAGCCTTATAATACAGTGATTGTTGGTTTTCACAAGTCGAACAAACACCCATGGAAGAGTTACGATTTTACAGTCAGAGAATTGGTTTGGTTGCAGCTTTTGGCAAGAGAAAAGAATATCATTCTTGACGTTTTTGCAAGTCCATATGCATTATCGAAAGTAAAAACCTTTGCCAATATTGAAACAGTATTAGTGTCCTATCAAAACAGCAAGCTGTCTCAAGAATTGTCGGCCCAATTGATTTTTGGTGCCTTTGCTGCTAATGGAAAACTACCCGTATCCATCAACAAGGAATACCGAGCGGGAGACGGAATACAAACTTACTCTTTAAGCCGACTTTCGTATACAATTCCTGAGGAGGTGAATTTATCATCAAAAACATTAGGGCTGATAGATCAATACGCTGACACCATTCTCGAGGAGAAAATGGCTCCAGGTTTTCAGGTCTTGGTGGCCAGAAAGGGGAAGGTGGTTTTACACAAGAGCTACGGGTATCATACAGAAGCGCATAAAAAAAAAGTCAAAAACTCAGATGTTTATGACTTGGCCTCATTAACAAAAATTTTAGCTTCGCTACCTTTAATTATGAAGGCGGAAGAAGAGCAACGAATTGGTCTTTCCGATCACATTGAAGATATTCTGCCCAGTTTCAAGGATAGTAACAAAGGAGGAGTTTCTGTGCGAGAAGTATTATCTCATTACGGGAGACTAAAAGCTTGGATTCCTTTTTATAAAGGAACTCAAGATAGCATAACGGGGAAGAATCTTACGGAGTATTATAGCAATACCAAATCAAACAAGTACAGCATCAAAGTTGCGGAAAATCTGTATTTACATCGCTCTTATAAAGACAGTATTTACAAATATATCGAAGAGGTAGATCAACGCGAAAACGAAGGATATAAGTATAGCGATTTGGGCTATTATCTCTTTAAGGAATCTCTGGAACGCGAATATAGAAAACCCTTGAATGATTTAGTTCAGGAGGAGTTTTATAAAGCTTTGGGTGCCGATAGAACTACCTATTTACCGCTGAAAAAGTTTGATAAAAATGAAATTGTTCCTACTGAAAAGGACGATTATTACAGGAATCAATTGCTTCATGGTTATGTGCATGATATGGGTGCAGCTATGCTTGGTGGGGTAGGAGGTCATGCAGGACTCTTTGCCAATGCCAACGATGTTGCAAAAATCATGCAGATGTATTTGCAAAATGGGTTTTACGGAGGAAGACGATTTTTAAAAGGATCCACCATTCAAAAGTTCAATACAAGGTATTTTGAAAACTTCAAAGTGAGACGTGGATTGGGTTTCGATAAGCCTCAATTAAATCCGAAAGTAAAGGCCACTTGTGGTTGCGTTTCTGATCAATCCTTTGGTCATTCTGGTTTTACTGGAACCTATACTTGGGCTGATCCTGAAAGCGGAATTCTTTATGTTTTCTTATCCAATCGTGTTTATCCGAATATGGAAAACCGAGGTCTGATTAAATCCAATATGCGCACTCAAATTCAGCAAGTCATTCAGGATGCCATCATGGACAATTAATTCATTCAGCGTGGGTAGATGAAAATTTGGTGTAAAGCAGAATCGAACCTATCGAAGCAGCCAGATAAATTAATGACCAATTCAAATCTTCACTAATTAAGAAGATAATCCAGCTTTGTAATCCCAAGAAAGTCGGAATTAAAAGTAGGCTGACTCCGAATCGGAATGTGTCTACAAATTCGATATCCTTGATCTTCTTTGAAACAGTTTTCCAAATCATCCAAGGAAAAAGAACATTGATTAAAATAGGGAAGCGTAATAGATCAAACAGCGTGTAGTTTTTTCTCTTTTTTGGCAATTGATTTAGCTGCGGAATCATAGCATTGGTTTCACGAACTTTTGTGAAATCCACATTGGCTACATTCAATTGATTCAGGGTGTTTTCGTAATGTTCATCCTTCGTAATGTGAACGCTGAGTTCTTTCAATTGGTCACTTACTTTTTGTTTAAGGATAGAAATTGCTTCGTTCTTTGGAGCATCCTTTACCAATTGTTTTACGGGAATTGGAATTCCGTAATTGACGGCTACTTTCGATGGATACACGGATGAGTTTTGATAAGTAATTCCCACAGGTATGATGTGAATTTCCAAATCCGGATTCTCCTCAAGACTTCCGAAAATAATCCGAGTAAATCCTTTGCTTAAAGGCGGAATGGTGCGCTCTCGGGAATGTCCTCCTTGAGGAAAAATTAAAAGTGACTTTTGTTTTTGTAAGATTTGATAACACTTATTAAAAATCTCGTCATTATTTGCCAATGAACTCCGTCCGTCTCTCATCCGATAAATAGGCATCATATTCAACGAAGCAAACATTTTCTTAATCAATGGCTTTTTAAACACATCTGCTCTAACTAAAAAATGAATTTCCCTTCGGTTAAATGCGGCAATAAATAGTGGGTCTAACAATGCATTGGGATGGTTGGCTGCGAACAATACCGCCCCCTTTTTTGGAATATTTTCTTTTCCCTTTATTCGGATTCTCTGGGTATAAAAATTCAAACTGATTTTTAAAAACCACTTGAAACAATGGTACCAAATACGTTTAGCGATCATTTTCAGTTGCTAGTTTGTTGCTTTTACGCCCCCAGAAAGTGGCCAGAGCCATTCCAGAAAACACATCCCAAATACCCCAGAATGCAGCTAGAAGAGCCATTCCGCCTAATCCATCGAAAAACCCGAATATCAATAAGAGGCCTAATCCACCATTTTGAATTCCGGTTTCCATGGAGATGGTCTTGGTATCTTGTTTGTTTAAACCAAAAGTTTTGGCGGTGTAAAACCCGAGGATGAAAGCAAAAATATTATGAAATACCACCAAGAAAAGCACGTAATGGATGTAATTGACAAAGACATCTAAATTTTGAGAAAAGGCCACCAAAATTAATACTACGAAAACCGCCATTGATATGGGTTTTAACACTTTTTCGATTTTACCAGCCATTTCAGAATGATAGTGTTTTACGAGCATACCGAGAATTAGTGGTATGCCAAGTATAAGAGATACAAGTTTTAATAGATCTACCCAATTGAGTTCAACAGTTTCTAAAATCGCATTGGTTGGTTCGTATAGACTTCCCCAAAATTGAAGATTAAAAGGAGTCATAAAAATACAAATCAGTGTTGCAAAAGCAGTCAAACTAACTGATAGTGCTGCACTACCGCCGGCCATCTTACTAAAGAAATTCGATACATTTCCACCCGGACAGGCCGCAATCATCATCATGCCTAAAGCAAAACTCGGATAAGGTTTAATCAATAGAATTCCCAAAAAGGTAAAAGCGGGCAGCAGGACGAATTGCGACAATACTCCTACAAAAACAATTTTCGGATTTTTAAATAGTCGTCGGAAATCATCAAGCGTAATGCCCAAGGCGACTCCAAACATGATGATGGCTATGGCAATGTTTAAAATCCAAAGACCTTCGGTATCAAAATTGATTTTGATTTCGTCAATATTGACTTCTTGAGACATAGTATGAGATTGGTTGATTTGATGGTTTGTTTTGATTTAATTGGAAAAGGCATAATGGATAATATTCGAACCCATTTGCAATGCTTTTTCTCTCACTTTAGGCGAATTGTTATGAATGGATTGGTCTTCCCAGCCATCGCTTAAATCTGTTTCGTGATCATAAAAAACCACCAGTCTCCCTTCGTAAAATATTCCGTATCCTTTTGGTGTTTTTTTATCGTGTTCGTGAATCTTGGGGATTCCGTTTGAAAACTTAAATTGTTGATCAAAAATGGGGTGATTGCTTGGGATCTCCTCCAATGTATTTTTTGGAAAAAGTTTTTTTAATTCTCGACGGATAAACTTGTCCAATCCGTAGTTATCCGAAATGTGCAGAAAACCACCTGAGGTGAGGTAATTTCTTAAATTATCGATCTCTGAATTTGAAAAAACAACATTTCCATGTCCGGTCATAAAGACTATTGGATAAGAAAAGATATCCTCATTACCAGCCGTTACCGTTTTGATGTTTTCAGAGATATTACTATTGGTTTCTTGGTTGGTGAATTTTACTAAATTCGGCACGGCAGTTGGATTGGCATACCAATCGCCACCACCGTTGTATTTTAAAATGGCTACTTCTTGCGCTTCAATGGAGGCAAAAAACAACAACAAAAATATATAGGTAAACCGCTTCATAAATCTATTCACAAAGCAAGATACTAATTATTGGTTGAGTAAAGAAACAGAATGCACAGCTGCTATCCCTGCAGTTTCAGTTCGTAGTCGGCTTGTTCCGAGACTTATGGCGGTGAAGCCTTTATCGATGGCTTGTTCAATCTCTTGCTCAGAGAAATCGCCTTCCGGACCAATAAGAATGGTTGTTTTATTTGAAACCTTAATGTTTTTCAATGGAGTTTTCTCATAATCATAACAATGTGCGATGAGTTTTTCGCCATCAATAGCTCGGTTCAAAAACTCCTTAAACGTAAGTGCATTATTGAGTTTAGGGAAGTGATATTTTAATGATTGTTTGCTCGCGGCAACAACAATCTTTTGCAGACGTTCCATTTTTACGACTCTGCGTTCAGAATTAGAACAAAAAATTGGAGTTATTTCATCAACCCCGATTTCTGTTGCTTTTTCTAAAAACCATTCGAGTCTATCCAAACTTTTGGTAGGGGCAATGGCCATATGCAGTTGATAATTCCATTCTTTCTCATTGATTACCGAAGATGTAATCGAAGCCGTACATTTTTTTTCGCTAGCAACAATGATTTCAGCTTCAAACAAGGAGCCTTTTCCATTAGTTATGGATAAAACATCTCCCATTTTTTTGCGTAATACCTTTACAATATGGCGGCTTTCAGTTTTATCGAAAGTAACCTCTTTGGTGGAAGCATCAAGTTCTGGATTGTAAAAGAGTTGCATGGGTTTAACGGTCAAGGGCTATTGAATTTGTTTTCTGTAGGTACGGCGACGTTTGTGGGTAACTGGATCGAAATTCTTCCACATTTTATGAATGGCATCATTTTCTTCTAATTCTGGAGTTCGAATACAATTCTGAATACCTTTTTTATGAAAAGCAGTTGAGAAATCGTCAATTATAATGGCTGTTACTCCTTTGTTTTGATACTCAGGATCGACACCAATTAAGTAAAATGTTACATCTTTTGCATTTTTTCTTGCATTTAGGATGTGGAAGATTCCAAATGGGAAAAGCTTTCCTTTTGCCTTTTGAAGGGCCTTCGAATAAGACGGCATTACAATACCAAAAGCGACAAGTTTATCCTCTTTATCGACCACAAAATTGATGTACTCTGGGTTGATGAATGAGATGTATTTCTTTTTAAAGTAGGCGATTTGTGCATCCGAAATGGGAACGTAGGTAGAAAGCTTGGAGTATGTTTTACTAAATAATTCGAACATTTCATCTACATAGGGAAGAATATCCTTGGTTTTGGTAAAAGTCTTTGATTCGAGTCCGAAACGTTTTTTGATAATTGTACCTATTCTTCGATAGTATTTTCGGTCAACATTTTTAAACTCAAACTTGTTCTCTAAATATTCCTTTTCTTTTACAAATCCCAGTTGTTCTAAGTGCTCCTTTTGATATGGATTGTGATACCAGGTAATCATGGTGCCTATGTGATCATGACCTTCGGTAAGGACACCGGTTTTATCCAGGTTGTTAAATCCGACGGGTCCTTCGACATATTTCAGCTTATTTTCTTTGCCAATTTCATTCACTTTTTCAAGCAACATTCGACTTACTGCTATGTCGTCTATGGTGTCGTACCAACCGAATCGCATTTTTTTAATTTGCTGCTTTTCAGTTTCATAAGTATTGATAATTGCGGCAATTCTTCCAACAATTTTGCCATCTTTCTTTGCTAAGAAAAATCGTGCTTTGGCAATTTCAAAAACCGGATTTTTAGTCTTATCAAAATTTGCTACTTCATCGGCAATAATAGGAGGAACGAAAAAGGGATTTCCTTTGTAAAGTTGTAGTTGAAATTTTACAAAATCCTTGTAATCCTTTTTGGATTGAACTTCATAAATAGAAAGTTTACTCATACCGTTCTAATTACGTTTTCTTCTTTTACGTGTTCTTTTTTTCTTCTTGTCTTTTTTCTTGAAGATATTGAACATTCGGGAGAAGAACCCTCCTTTTTTCTTGTTGTATTTGGTAATTGGTGTTTCTTCAATCCTATTTCCGTATTCATCAACTTCATACGATTCGTCTTGATGTCGATTGATACGATAAGAAACTCCAAAACCTAGGTAGATTCCTCGTGATGCCCCTTCTGTTAAATAGCGAGCAGAAGTATTTAGTTGTAAATCTCGGCTATACAAATAAGCCAATCCAGTTCCAAAATTTGATAGATTTCTTGTTTTCTGGAAGATGGTTTGATTTTCAAAAAAGGTAGACCAACGATCACTCAGACTGATAGTACCTGTGATGATGTAAGATATTTCTTCTGCATCTGTTCCGATAAAATCATAGAAAACATTGGTGATGATATTAAACTGATTGCTCAAGTCATTTTGAAGCAATACCCCAACCTTTGGTGATATACCTCCCGTTTGATAAAATTCGCCAACAAAATCTGTATTGACACCCACAGTGACCGCAACAGAAGGAATCAAACGTTTTTTATCAAAAGCATTTCTTCGCCT
Organism: uncultured Polaribacter sp.; assembly: GCA_964343335.1. Lineage (GTDB taxonomy): Bacteria > Bacteroidota > Bacteroidia > Flavobacteriales > Flavobacteriaceae > Polaribacter. Next base: position 14,800 of record CAYFJL010000009.1, read on the forward strand.
CCAACTTCTAACTTCTTTGGTTTTATCTTCATATTCTTGCTGAAAAATCAAATATTTTGCTGCAACAGTAAAACGGTTTAAACCTGTTTCATATCGCGTAGAGGTAAATACATTATTGAAAGCAATCTTGTCTCTAGCGTAACCCATCTGCGCGTTAAGCTCTAACCGTTCGGATAAAAAACTAGTTCGAAACATCAGATCTGCCCCGATTGATTGAGGTCTGGTGAACTTGGGGACAATACCGGTGCTTCTAAAGAACAAATTAGTTTCAAATTGATAGATTCCAGATCCAACGCTATACGGACTCTCCGAAAAGCCAGGGTTGTTGGAATTAATAACCTCGGTATATTGGCCGAATGTTTGAAATGAAACTCCGATTAGTAGGATGGTTAGAAACCGAAAAAAAGAGGTTTTTTTCATAAAATTGCTGAGTATAAGCAAGTGAAAACAAACTTAAACTAATTCTATTAGTTTAGAAAATAATCCTGAGCCGTTTTCGTTCAAGTTTTGTATATAATTAACGAAGTAGTTCCCTACAAATTGTTACTTTTGAAAGGATATAAATAGACTTCAATGGGATTATTGAAAACCCTTTTCATAATAATTTTCTTCTACTACGCATTTAAGTTTTTAACAAGACTGTTTGCCCCGTACATAGTAAAAAAGGCAGCGGATTCCATGCAAAGAAGAGCCCAAGAACACCAACAAAGACAAAATCCGCAAGAATCGGTACGAGAAGGAGAAACGATTATTGATAGGAAACCGAACGCTCAGAAAACTTCAAACCAGAATGTTGGTGAATATGTAGATTTCGAAGAAATTGATTAACATGAAAATCAAACAACTTATACCGTATGCTACTGCTATTGTTATCTTTTTGATAGCTACATTGGCATATTTTAATCCAGTTCTAAAAGGAAAACAACTCGGCCAATCTGATATCACTCAATTCCGAGGGATGGTGAAAGAAATTAATGATTACCGTGCCAAAAATGATAAAGAACCCTATTGGACAGGTGCCTCTTTTAGTGGAATGCCTGCCTATCAGATTAGTGCTTATTACCCCTATGATTTTGTGAGGGGGATTGATAAAGCCATTCGTTTTTTGCCGAGACCAGCTGACTATACTTTCCTATACTTTTTGAGTTTTTTCGTTTTGATGATGGCCCTAAAGGTTGAATGGCGATTGGCAGTATTTGGCGCTTTGGCCTTTGGTTTTTCTACCTATATGATCATTATTTTTATTCCTGGTCATAATTCTAAGGCTCTTGCTATTGGTTATATGCCTTTGGTTTTGGCGGGATTCATATGGGTTTTTCAAAAGCGATACTTACTTGGATTTTTTGTTACGGCCTTGGCCATGGCATTGGAAATTCATGCCAATCATATTCAAATGACCTATTACCTCGGATTTTGCTTATTAATCCTAGGCATGGTAGAATTGATTGAGGCGATTAAGAACAAATCCTTGCCCGATTTCGGAAAACAAGCGGCGATTCTACTTCTCGCGGTCGGCCTCGGTCTGGGCATGAATTCTACTCGATTGATGGCTACCAAAGAATATGCGGCTTTTAGTACGCGAGGGAAATCAGAACTAACGATCAACCCAGATGGAACGCCAAAAGGGAATGCCTCCTCTGGATTGGATAAAGGCTACATCACCCAATACAGCTATGCCAAATTGGAAACCTTCAATTTGTTTGTACCTAGATTTATGGGAGGAGGGACTACTGAGACCTTAGATGAAGACTCAGAACTTTACCAAGTCATGCAATCCAATTTCGGTAAAAAAGGCGCTGATTATTTTACACAGCAAGCCTTGACCTATTGGGGAGATCAACCTATTGTGGAGGCTCCGGCTTACATTGGGGCTGTTATTTTCTTTTTATTCTTCCTGGGTATTTTTCTGGTAAACAATAAGTTGAAACGATGGTTAGTTGCGGCTACCATCTTCTCGATAGTTTTAAGTTGGGGTCGGAATTTTGAGTTCTTGACCAATTTCTTTATCGATTACGTGCCGCTTTACAACAAGTTTAGGGCGGTTTCTTCCATTCAAGTAATCGCTGAATTATGTGTACCTATACTTGCTGTTTTAGGCTTGCAACAATTTTTCTCTTCGGAGGTTTCATCAAATGAAAAACTGGATGCTTTGAAAAAAGCGGGTATGTATTTCGGCGGATTGATTATTGCTGGTTTTGCATTGGCACATTTTACGTCTGCCTTTGAAGGCATTAGGGACAGCAACTATACCGATATTGAAAAGCAATATCAAATCACAGGTGTTCTGGATGCAGTTATTGCCGATCGAAAAGCCATGCTTTTTGAAGATACCTTGCGTAGTCTAATTCTAACAGCAATCATTTTTGTCATCCTTTGGTTGAAGGAAAAAAAGACCTTAAAACCGCAATTTGCCATCATTGGTTTGGTGTTCATCTGTTTGTTTGATTTAATCGGAATCAACTTGAACTACTTGAATCAAGATGACTTTACTTCGGCTCGAAAAGTTGAAAAACCATTTACAGCTAGTCCCATTGATAAGGAAATATTGAAGGATAAATCTCATTATCGCGTTGCCAATCTAACCACGAACATTTTGGAGGATGGTACGACTTCTTATTTTCATCAGTCACTTGGAGGATATCATGCTGCCAAGATGGGGAGGTATTCTGAACTTTTTGATTATCAGATATCAAAAAATAATTTTGAGGTGCTTCATATGCTCAATGCAAAATATTTAATTGTGCCAGGTCAAAAAGGTGAGCCTCAATTACAATTAAACGATCAAGCAAATGGAAACGCATGGTTTGTTTCCGAAGTAAAAAAAGTACAATCGGCAGATGAGGAGATTATTGCTTTGGATAGTCTGGATACTAAACAAACTGCAGTGATTGACATTTCAAAAGTGAATGAAGAAATTCCAGCCATTGGTCAAAAAGATTCTTTGGCAAGTATTAGACTGATAAAGCACGAGGTGACTGAATTGACCTATCAATCGTCGTCAACTTCGAATCAATTTGCGGTCTTTTCAGAGATTTTTTATCAAGATGGATGGAATGCCTATCTGAATGGTGAATTAGTGCCACATTACCGTGTAAATTACGTACTACGTGGCATGCCTATTCCGGCTGGGGAGAACGAAATTGTTTTCAAGTTTGAGCCGAAAGTGATTCAATTAGGTACTATGGTGAGTCTTTCTTCCTATGCACTGTTGCTACTGCTAGCTGGGTTCGGATTTTACCTTCAGCGTAAAAACAAGACGAGTATATGAAAATAGGGATGATTCTGGATGCCGAATTCCCTCCAGACCCTAGAGTAGAGAATGAAGCAATTTCTTTGGTAAACTCAGGTTTTGAAGTTTATTTATTCTGCTTGTCCTACAACGATTCTTTGGACGAAGACTACAAGGGAATCCATATTTGTAGATACCCAACCAATAAATTGATTTACAAGCTGTCGGCTTTGGCTTACACCATTCCGTTTTACACGAATATCATGTCAAAGAAGATCGAGGATTTCATCAAAAAAACTTCGATAGATGCGCTTCATATCCACGATATTCGAATTGCGGAGGCTGCATTTAAGGCTAACGAAAAATACAAATTGCCTACTGTTTTAGACCTCCATGATAATATGCCAGAGGTAATGAAATTCTATCCGCATCTTCAAAAGTTTCCTGGAAAATTCATCATTTCTCCAGAGAAATGGAAGGTGAAAGAAGCTGAGTTTGTTGGCTTGGCGAAGAAAGTAATCACAGTTTCTCCAGAATTTATTAATGATTTAAAGAATCGTTTTCCAAAGTTGTCGAACAAGTTTTCTTTAGTTCCGAATACCATTCGATCTGCTTTCTATGAAGACTTCCTATTGGATGAATCGATTACAGCAAAGTACAAAGATCACTTTGTAATGTTGTACTTAGGAGATACCAACATCCGAAGAGGACTGGAAACACCCATTCGAGCAATTCCCCTTTTAAAAAAAGAAATACCCAATATCAAGCTCGTCATTGTTGGAAAGAATACGACTGATTATATACTAAAAGACTTAGTTATCGAGCTCGGTGTTGAAGATCATGTGAACTTTGAAGGATGGCAAGATGTTTCACTTTTCCAAAGTTATATCGACGTGAGTAATGTCTGTATTTCTCCCTTATTTAGAAATCGACAACATGATATTGCTTATGCCAATAAGTTGTTTCAATACATGAGTTTTGCCAAACCTTTGCTGGTAAGTGATGCCACTGCACAAAAAACACTAATTCAAAATATTGATGGCGGATTGGTTCATAGAGAACGAGATGAAAACGATTTTTCTCAGAAACTATTGGAGTTGTATAGAGATGAAAATAGGCGTCTTGAATTGGGGAAAAATGGAGAAAGCTTTGTGAAAAATGAATTCAATTGGGAGCAAACTTCTAAAGAATTGATTACTTTGTATAAAAACTTATCATCCTGAAGGTATTGATTATTACATATCATTGGCCGCCCGCTGGAGGTTCTGGAGTGCAGCGGTGGCTGAAATTTGTGAAGTATCTTCCACAATTTGGAGTGCAACCTGTGGTTTTTTGTCCAAAAGATGCACGTTACCCGAAATTGGATGAGAGTTTGCAGAAAGAGATACCTGCGGAAGTTGAGGGACTGAGACATCCTGTAAAAGACTTTTCAAAATTGATTTTTTCAAAGAAAAAATCGAGTTCCAAAGGAACCTCAAACCTTACCAACAACAAACTATTGTCCTTCATTCGAGGGAATTTTTTCATTCCGGATGCCAAGGTTTCCTGGGTGAATTCGGCCTTTCATTTTTTGATCGATTATCTGAAGAATAACACAGTTGATGCGATTGTTACCACAGGACCTCCGCATAGTATGCATTTGATTGGATTGGCATTGAAAAATAGACTTGACATCCCTTGGATTGCTGATTTTAGAGATCCATGGACTGATTTGTACTACACCAAAGAGTTTAATCAATTGTCTTTTGCTCGAAATCGAAGCAAAAGGTTAGAAGCTAAGGTGCTACGGAAAGCAGATGTAGTTTTAACCGTAAGTCAACACATTAAAGGTCAATTGGAAATGACCTCCAATAATGTTCAAGTCATCACCAATGGTTTTGATGACGAAACCAATATTGATATCAAGCCAACATTAGATTCCTGTTTCTCTATGTCCTACATCGGATTGCTACCCAAGAGTAGTATTCCACATAAATTGTTCGAGGTCATTCAGGAATTGAATGTAGAGAATGCGGATTTTAAGAAGGACTTCAAATTGAAATTTGTCGGAGATATCAATGATGAGGTAAAAAACATTATCGATAGGCGAGGATTGGATTCGCAGACCGAATTTATGGGGTATGTACCTCATGAGGAAGCAATTAAGTTGCAGCATACATCCCAAGTATTACTATTGTTGATTCCGAATGTTCCGAATAATGAAGGAATTCTAACAGGGAAGCTCTTTGAGTACCTGGCTGCAAAACGACCAATTTTAGCCATAGGACCTAGGAATGGTGATTTAGCAAAAGTACTAGAGGAAACCAATGCCGGAATGGTGGTTGACTTTCATGACACTGAAAAAATAAAATCAAGTTTGCAATCGTTTTATGAGCAGTTTAAAAACGACCAGCTTAAAGTTCAAAGTAAAAATATCGAGCAATTTCATAGAAAAAACTTAACTTCCAAATTGGTGGAAGTACTAAAAGAAGTTACCGCATAAATGGGGATTGTAATAAAACAGTCATTTCGCAATACCATCATCATCTACTTGTCTTTTCTTGTAGGTGGAATTAACACCATCATATTTTATCCTCGGTTTTTAGAATCTGAATATTACGGGATTGTCACCTTTATTTTGTCGGCCTCTAATTTGATTATGCCGCTAACAGCTTTTGGTATTCAGTATACCGTTGTGAAATTCTTTTCTGTGTATCAGGATAAGGTTCAAAAAGATCGGTTTTTGACCCTTGCTTTAATCCTTCCGTTTTTCATTTCCTTGCCACTTGGATATTTTTGGGACACCTTTCATCATTGGATCATGAGTAATGTCGCTGAAGAGAATCAGAATGTTGAAAGTTATACCTTTTACATATATTCCGTAGCAGTCAGTTGTGCCTTTTTTGAGATATTTTATGCATGGACAAAAGTACATTTGCAGACTGTTTTTGGTAATGTACTCAAGGAATTTTGGAATAGGGCAGTGGTGATGTTATTGCTGGTTGCTGTTTTCCTTAATCAAATTACCAAACCAGAGTTCATTCAGTTTTTAGCAATAGCCTATGTACTAAGAACCCTAGTGATGATGGGTTATGCCTTTCGAATTTATCTTCCTAAGTTTAGCTTAAAACCACCAGATAATTTTATTGAAATCATAAGATATTCTCTGTACATCATATTGGCAGGTTCGGCTGGTGCTATTCTTTTGGATATCGATAAAGTCATGATACCAGGCCGTGAAGGGTTCCAAACCGCGGCTTACTATACGGTAGCAGTGTTTATAGGAACCTTTATTGAAGCGCCTAGTAGAGCAATGAATCAAATTTTACAACCGCTGACTTCCAAGACATTGAATGAAAATAATGAAAAAGAGGTAGGAGTACTTTATAAGAAGAGCTCGATTAACTTATTGGTAATTGGTGGTTTGTTCTTTTTATTGGTAAACTGTGGTGTTCACGAGTTGTTTAAGTTGATGCCTGAAAAAGGATATTCTGGAGGAGAACTAGTGGTGTTGATGATTTCGCTAGCCAAGCTGTATACCATGTTTTTGGGGAACAACGGAGCAATTATTAGCAACTCAAAATTTTATAGAATTACATTGCCTATTGGTGTTGGTATGGCCATTATGGTGTATTTACTCAACCGCTGGTTGTTCGGAATTTATGGAACAAATGGTTTGGCTCTCGCCACATTAATGACCATCTTTTCATTCAACACTTTTAAGCTATTCTACGTGAAAGCCAAGTTTCGCATCCTTCCTTTTACGGATAAAACTTGGTTGTTAATGACTATCATTGCCCTTTTCTTCTTCGGATTTTACTTCTGGAATTTCAATTTCAACTTAGGGAATGAAACCTTGAATATTTTATCCAACCTGATTGTGAAGTGCGGAATTATTTTTCTGGCTTATGTAATTCTCATCATCAAGATGAATGTGTCTGATGAGATTAGTACTATTTTCAAAAAGTTTACAGGTAACAATCGATAAAATCGGTGAGCATATGGAATAGTAGTGCGGTGGCTAGTATTCTTGTTTTGCTGAAAAATGTCCCAATAGCATAAAATCCTATGGCAATATAGGAATGCAACGGGTGGTAGTTGATGCTGCATCTGTTTGGATCAAAAATCGAATCCGCAAGAAGATGATCCAGGTCCACAGCCATGGAAGCTATAAATATAAAATAGGCTCTTTTCCAGTTAGATTTAAAGAACACATAGCAAATAATTGCTGGTGCAATAAAATGTAAGCTATAATGAATGAGGTTCTTGATTTCCATCATAAAAAAAGCAAGGTTATGCAACCTTGCCTTGGATAATTTATGGTATAATTCAGGGAGTTTTTCCTTGAGAGCACTAAATTATTCAATTATTCCAAGGCACGCATTAACCTATGTTTATACCAGCGACATTTTTTTACGAATTCTACTTAATTGCACTGGTGTAATGTTCAAATAAGAGGCAATATGGTATTGTGATACAATGCTTTCAATAGTTGGGATATTCTTTCTCAACTTCTCATAGCGCTCTGTGGAACTTAATACAGAAAGATCATAAATCTTAGAAGAGAAACTTTGATAAACATATTCTAAAACCCGGCTGTATAAATTAGAAAGATGAATATCCTCTTTGGTCAATGTCATGAACTCTCTATAGTTCACTCGATACACCTCACAGTCCGTCAGGCATTCGTAGTATAATTCACTTGGTTTGTGCGTAATCAATGATTTTAAAGCGCCCACCGCCTGTGAGCTTCTAAAAAAACTCCGGGTAAATTCCTTACCTGATTCATTCAGGTAATAGGAGCGTACAACACCCTTTTTAATGATGTAAAAATCATTTGGGATGTCTTTACACTTGGTTAAAAAGCTTCCTTTTTTTAAGCTTACTTCGTCTGAAATTTTTAAAAGACGATATAAACTGTCTTTCGGGATTTGATTAAAATCCGTAACAATTTTATTAAGAATATTCATGGTTGATAATTCACCATTAAAAGTATAAAAAAAACTCTTACAAAAACAAGGTAGTACTGGGTCCCTCCATAAAAAGTAGGTCTAAAATGGATACGTTTTCTATGAATCCATTTCGTTCCTCAAAAAGTTGGATGTATTTTTTATTGGAATGTGGAGGTGTAAATTTCTTCTGGGCCAGCACTCGATAATCGTCTTTTACATCGATTTGATATTCCTTAGTGAAGTCAAAATCCTTTTCAATTTGGAGTGTATCCATGACAAATTGATAGGTGTCCATATTCAAATCATACAAATACTCATATTTCTTTTCAAATAGCGGTGCTAGTTCGGCTTCTAACAAATCGAAAAATGGAGATGATCGATAGGTTACTTGAAGGGCCCGAAAGTGTTCTTTTTGCCAAGGAACGTTATTTTCAATCTTTACATCTTTGGTTTGTTGTTTTCCCTTTGAAGAATCCGTTTTAACAGGAATACTCAGCAATTGCTTTCCATTAGGTCCGGTTATAAAACAGCGATTGCGAAAACTTTGCTTTTGATAATTATCACACTTTTCAAAAAGGATGCGTTCATCTTTTATGAGCAATTCATATTGATGAATGAAAGAAAAGTAAGTCGGGATATAAACTCCCATTAGGATTTTACTTTCTTCTTTTTAAAGTAACTATACCCAAAATACAATAAGATTAAAGCAAGAACAAGGTAACGATAAGATACGGGGTCTCCTTCACCATGAACGGTCGTAAACAATCGATCCCATCGAATCGATTTTAACTTGGCTCCCAAGGTAGGAGCGTCAGCATCCCAACTAAACCAAACCATTACGGGTTTTCCTAAAACATGATCAAAAGGTACAAATCCCCAATAACGAGCATCCAAAGAATTGTGTCGATTATCTCCAACCAACCAATAGTAATCTTGTTGGAAGGTGTAACTGGTTGCTTTGGATCCATTGATGAAAATTTCATCACCATTAATCACCAAATCATTGTTTTCATAATTTTTAATGACTTGCTCGTAAAATGGAATTGTTTCTGCATTTAAGGCTACTGTTGTTCCTTTTTTCGGAATGAAAATAGGTCCGAAGTTGTCTTGACTCCAACCCAATTTCTTTACATGCGGAAAGATCGCATCATCAGCATCATGAATAAGTTTGGTAATAGACTGGGTTAATGGATACTTCTTTAAGCGTTCCAATTCTTCATCCGTTAGATTGATGTTGATCTTATTCGGAACTGAAACCATTTTTAAACGAGATGCCAAATCTTGAGATACACCTCCTGCTACTTCGGTGTATAAGGAGTCTTCACCAATTTTGGTTAGATCGGCACTTTGTTCAAAGGCTTTTTGAACTTTTTCATTGTCCCAATATTCAGTGAGTATTTTATAAACACCCGTACGTTCTTTGTCTATCAAAAACTTCGGATAGGTACTTCTATCAATGGGTTTTTTAGACTCGTAAGTGTAATAGAACTGTAGCTTTGCTCTGTCTGGTAATACGTTCTTCTTCCCATTGATGTAGAAATATCCATCAATCATTTGAAGTGTATCTCCCGCAATCCCTACACAACGCTTTACGTAGTTGGTCTTTTTGTCAACGGGTTTGTAGGTGAATTCTCCAGAAGTATCTCCCCACATGGTTTTTAAGGTATCTGCGGGCCAATTAAAACAAACAATGTCGTTGTTTTTGATGCGTTGCAATCCTGGTAACCTCATGTGTGGTAACTGTGGACTCTTTAAATAAGAGACCATAGTTGGCGTTAAGTTGATACCAGTAAGCGGAATGGGTATTGCCGGCAGTGTATCATGAACCATTGGTGCAGCAACTACGGTAGATGGGACTCTTGCCCCATAGTGAAACTTACTTACAAAAAGATAATCACCAACCAAAAGTGATTTCTCCAATGAAGAAGTCGGGATGGTAAAAGGCTGCATAAAGTAGGTGTGAACCAAGGTTGCGGCTATGATAGCGAAAGCAATAGAACTGACCCATTCTCCGAAATTTGACTGTGGTTTGAGGTTTCTTTCTTGGTTGTATTCGTTAGTGGTCGTATAATTGATGTATATGATATAAAGACCAAGCGTAAAAATCACAAGGAACGAATCCAATCGTTTTCTATAACCAAAAGTCCGAATTGTTTCAATCCAAATTACTGGAAACATCAACAGGTTCACCACTGGGATGAATAATAAAATAATCCACCATTTTGGTCTTTTGACGATTTCCATCAATATCATTGCATTGTAGATCGGTACTGCGGCTTGCCAGGCTTTTTTACCCGCTTTTTCATATAGTTTCCAAGTTCCAACAAAGTGGATGATTTGAATGATAAAAAAGAATACTATCCAACCTAAGAAAGTCATATCAAGTTCATTTTGGTCCTACAAGTAAGACATTTTAATTAGTTATTGTTACGTATTTACGAAATGTTTAACACATCACGCATTGAAAATACCCCCTGTTTTCCAACGATCCATTCCGCCGCAATGACAGCTCCTAAGGCAAATCCTTTACGGCTATGAGCGGTATGTTTGATTTCAATGGTATCTACTTCAGATTCATATTCAATAATGTGGGTTCCAGGAACATCAGGTGTACGCGTTGCTTTTATTCCGATGGTTTTAGACGCTTCTGATTCATTCAAAACCCAATTTTCTTGGGATGAATTCTCGATAATTCCTTCAGCTAAAGTAATTGCCGTGCCGCTTGGAGCATCTAACTTTTTGGTGTGATGTATTTCCTCCATAGCGATTTTGTATCCAGATACCTTATTCATCATTTCCGCCAATTTTTTATTGAGTTCGAAAAAGATATTTACCCCCAAACTGAAGTTAGATGCATAGATAAAGGCACCTTTGTTTTCAGAACACATGTCCAAAGCTTCCTCATAGCGATCCAGCCAACCTGTCGTTCCACTTACCACAGGGACATTGTTTTGAAGGCATAATGAAATGTTATCAAATGCTGCTGAGGGAACACTAAAGTCGATGGCGACATCTGCCAAATTAATATCTACCTTATCTCCTTGATCTTTTTTAATTACGATTTCGTGACCTCTAGAAATTGCAATTTTTTCAATTTCTTTTCCCATTCTTCCATAACCTAATAGTGCTATTTTCATAATTAAAAATTAAATCTAAGATTCAGTCCCACACTTGGTGCATCGATTCGAAATTGATCCTGAATAATCACGGGTCGAAGTGTTAAGGCATCACTTGTATTAAATTGAATCAAATGCGCGTTAACGCTGGCTTCCACGATTTGAAGTATGTATAAAATTACTCCAGACAAAATGGATAAATCCCTATTCTGGCGAAGTTGTTCTTGAGCTCTTTCAAGTGTTTCTAAAGAAACGGTAACAGAGCCATCATCAAGTGTAAATTCGTCTTGTAATCCGGCTGTTCTTAATTTAAAAGCCGTTCGAAAGCGTTTGTATTCTCGATTGTTATCCAAATAAAAATAGGTCGGAATTGCTAATGCACCCCAAACAATAGGAGCTTTCCAGTATTTTTTATTGTAAATCTGTCCCATACCTGGAAAGATGGCCGAATAAAAGGCTGCTTTTGATGGAGCAAGCGGATTGTATTTGTAGGTATTTTTTAGCGCTCTTTTTTTAGCTCTTCTATTCTTTGTTTTTAAGGAATCTTGAGCCTGTGCGAACATCATCAAGCTGCAAAAAAGAAGAAGTAATGTGAATATGTATTTTTTGAACGCCAATTATTTCAACAACTTTAAGATCCTGTAAAAGTCTTCTTTGGAATGGAATGGGATATTGATTTTTCCTTTACCATTATTACCCATAGAAACAGATACTTTCTGACCAAAAAACTCACTTATGGTTGATGTTTCTTCTTTAATGTAGGAAGGAATTGATTTTGCCTTTGATTTTTTGGTAGTGCCCGTCTTCAACTGCTTTACCAAATCTTCTGTTTGGCGAACGGATAGTTTTTCACGAAGAATCTTTTCATAAATGGCCAACTGATCCTCTGTATTCTCCACATTGATCATGGCTCGACCATGCCCCATGGAAATAAAACCATCGCGCATTCCGGTTTGAAGAATCGGATCCAATTTTAAAAGACGCAAGTAATTCGTAACCGTAGATCTCTTTTTACCCACACGTGTGCTTAACTCCTCCTGGGTTAAATTAATTTCATCAATCAAACGTTGATAAGACAATGCCACCTCAATGGGGTCTAAATTTTTTCGTTGGATATTTTCAACCAAGGCCATTTCAAGCATCTCTTGGTCGTTTGCCAAACGGATGTAAGCCGGGATTGTCTGGTTTCCAATTAATTTAGAAGCTCTAAATCGACGCTCCCCAGAAACTAGCTGAAAGTTGTTGCCACTTAATTTACGAACCGTAATAGGCTGAATCACCCCTAATTCCTTAATCGAACTCGCTAACTCTCTCAATGATTCTTCATCGAAATACGTTCTCGGTTGGTACGGGTTAACTTCAATGGAGTCAATAGCAATTTCAACGATGTTTCCTACCAACTTGTTAGCGTTTTGATCGCTAGCTGAATTGATATCAGGTGTTTCTTTTAAAATTGCTGATAACCCTCTTCCTAAGGCTTGTTTTTTAGTGGCCTTTGCCATTTATGCGTTCTTTTTAAGTAATTCTTGGGCTAAATTTAAGTAATTTACAGCACCTTTACTAGTAGCATCATATGCGATGATACTCTCTCCGTAACTCGGTGCTTCTCCAAGTCTAATATTTCTTCTAATAATCGTGTCAAATACCATGGTGCTAAAGTGCTTTCGAACTTCATCAACTACCTGGTTTGAAAGTCGTAGTCGTCGGTCGAACATAGTGAGTAACAGCCCTTCGATATCTAAATTCGGATTGTGAATTTTCTGTACCCTTTTGATCGTATTCAAAAGCTTTCCTAATCCTTCTAAGGCAAAATATTCACACTGAATCGGAATAATCACAGAATTGGCTGCCACCAACGCGTTGAGTGTTAATAGTCCGAGTGAGGGCGCACAATCGATAATGATATAGTCATATTCATCTTGAATAGGTTCTAAAGCATGCTTTAACATGTACTCTCTGTTCTCCTTGTCAACCAATTCGATTTCAATGGCAACCAGATCGATGTGAGCTGGAATGATATCTAGGTTCGGTGATGAAGTTGAAACAATAGCATCAGCAGCCTGAGCCGTGTGTTCTAGTACCTGATAGGTTCCATTCACTACTTCTTCTACGTTTATACCAAGACCCGAAGAGGCATTGGCTTGCGGGTCGGCATCAATGAGAAGAATTTTCTTCTCCAATACGCCTAAAGAAGCCGCTAGATTAACACTTGTTGTAGTTTTTCCTACACCACCTTTTTGATTTGCAATTGCAATTATTTTACTCATGTGAAATCGCTATGAATAACGGGTAAAATTACAATTAATTATCGTTCAAGGGTAGCTATTATGTTAACAAATTTCTAAACTTTTTGAACAATTTGAGATCACCAAAAAGTTAAAAAACTTAGGCTTTAGGAATACTTCTCAATACCTCTAATAACAATTTCCAAAACTTTTGTGAGGAAGATATTTGGGCTTTCTCATCGGGAGAATGGGCACCTAAAATATTCGGACCAAAAGAAATCATATCCATCTCAGGGAAATGCTCTCCTAAAATTCCACATTCTAATCCAGCATGGCAGGCAGCCACATGTGGTTTTTCGTTGAATAGTTTTTCATAGGAAGAAACCAAAATATTGAGGATTTCAGAGTTAATATTTGGCAACCACCCAGGGTAATCTCCTGAAAAGCTGACTTCACATCCGGCAAGTTCAAAGCAAGATTGTAACGAATTGGCCAAATCCCACTTACTAGAATCTGAAGATGATCTCGTTAAACATTCCACTTTTAGTTTACCATCAGCAATGGTTACTTTGGCAATATTGTTGGAGGTTTCTACCAAACCAGCTACATCCGGACTCATTCGATAGACTCCGTTTAAAGCTGCATAAATGGCTTTGGTGATTCCTTCTTGCACACCTAATTCCATTACTTGACTGGGCTTAGATGTTATCTCAATATTGATTTTTAAATTGGGTTCTAGGGTCTTGAACTCATTTAAAATTGATGTGATTTTTTCTTGAATATCCGTTAGGAAGTCTATCTCGCTAGCGGTATCAACCACAACAGTAGCGAAACTTTCTCTAGGAATGGCGTTACGCAAACTTCCTCCATGTATGGACGAAATTCGGAGTCCATAATTGGTGAAACCATCAAACAAAAGGCGATTCATGAGTTTGTTAGCATTCCCTAGGCCTTTATGGATGTCCATTCCAGAGTGTCCCCCTTGAAGTCCAGTAATAGAAATCTGATAGCCTTTTACGTTTTCGGGGGTAGATTCTTCCTGGTAGCTTCGTGAAGCGGTGACATCCACACCGCCGGCACATCCAATACCGATTTCATCATCTTCTTCCGTATCTAAATTCAATAAGATTTTTCCATCAATGAGAGAAGCGTCCAATTCCATTGCCCCCGTCATACCTGTTTCTTCGTCAATCGTAAACAAAGCTTCAATAGGAGGGTGGGCAATATCCGAAGAAGACAAAATCGCCATGATGGCCGCAACTCCGAGTCCGTTGTCGGCCCCGAGGGTTGTTCCTTTTGCTTTTACCCAATCACCATCAATATACATGTCGATTCCTTGCATATCGAAATCGAAAACCGTATCTGCGTTTTTTTGATGAACCATATCCAAATGCCCTTGCATCACTACCGTTTTTCGATTTTCCATTCCTTTGGATGCAGGTTTTTTAATCACCACATTACCAGCTGAATCGGTCAAAGTTTCCAAGTTCAATTGATTTCCGAAATCTTGGATGAATTTAATAACTCTTTCTTCCTTTTTAGATGGTCTAGGAACTGCGTTTAAGTCTGCAAAATGACCCCATAATGACTGAGGTTCAAGGGCTTTGATATTGGTGCTCATGTGCTAAATCTTTGACGCTAATTTACATGAATAAAAGACCAAAAAAAAGCCTTCTTAAGAAAAGAAGGCTTGCATTTTTGTAGTGTTTTTTTTACTTGATGTCTACAATGATGTCTTCCAAGTTTCTACGTACTTTTTTCTGATCCTTCATGAAATCATCGTCAGCGCGATATCCTACAGGTAATACCAATACCGAGGTTAGGTTGTGTTTATTTAGACCTAAGACTTCATCATATTTTTCAGGAATAAATCCTTCCATTGGGCAGGAATCAATTTCTTCAAGGGCACAAACGGTTAATAGATTTCCCATCGCCAAATACGCCTGATTTTTATTCCATGCCAACAACTCATCTTGAGATTGACCATCCACCGTATTCGTTAAAAACTCCTGAAAAGGTTTGATGATTTCATCTGGTGTATTTCTCGTCTCTTTTACTCGATTGAAATAGCGACCTACTTCTTCTGTAGCATATTCTTTAGGAACTGCAATTACCAAAACATGAGAAGCCTGTACTACTTGTTTTTGGTTCCATGAATGTGGTACCAATTCCGCTTGAATATCTTTATTTTGGATAACGATTAACTTGGCAGGTTGCAATCCATAGGAACTTGCGGTTAAGTTGAAAGCCTCTTTAAGGACATTAATCTTTGAATCTGAAACTCTTTTATTTTCGTCAAATTTTTTAACGGCATATCGCCATTGTAAACTATCTAATACTTGCATGATTATTTTTTTGCAAAAATATTTCGAATAGTTTCATTTCCTTGAAGCCTTATATCTATAAATCTTATACGGCTATAAGATTATTTCGTATTTTGGACCTGCTATGAAAGAAGAATTCCTACACTTTGTATGGAAGCAAAAGTTGTTGCTTTCCACTCAATTATTTACCACACAACAAGAATCAGTACATATTCTCGAAGCGGGTCATTACAACACCAATGCAGGGCCAGATTTTCTAAATTCAAAAATCCGAATAGGAGATACTATCTGGGTAGGCCATGTTGAGGTTCATATCAAGGCTTCGGATTGGTATCTGCATCGACATCAAAATGATGAGAACTACGATCCTGTAATTTTACACGTTGTTTGGGAGGATGATGTACCTGTTTATTCAAAGGATAACCTTCCAATTCCGACTTTGGTTGTTGCAGATTATTTGGAGGGTCAACTCTACAAAAATTACCAGAAATTAGTTCTTAATGAACATTGGATTCCTTGTCAAGAGAATCTAAAGAAGGTTGACGCTTTTATTCTTGATCATTGGCTCGAACGATTGTTTTTTGAACGTTTGGAAGGAAAAGCATCAGAAATTGAATCGCTATTAATTGAAACGAACAATGATTTTGAAGCTGTTTTCTTTATGATTATGGTCAAGAATTTTGGACTAAAAGTAAATGGGGAGGCATTTCTTCAACTCGCTCAATCTGTTGCTTTTTCCATTGTCAAGAAAGTGGCAACTTCACCCTTTCAATTGGAAGCTCTGGTATTTGGTCAAAGTGGTTTTTTAGAGGAACCCAACGACGTTCCTTATCATCAAAAATTAAAAGAAGAGTATTCTTTTCTTGTTAATAAATACAAGCTGAAGCCCTTAAAGAAGAATAACTTCCAGTTCTTTCGAATGCGACCACAAAACTTTCCAACCATTCGTTTGGCGCAATTATCGGCTTTGTATGCAATACATTCCAATTTGTTTTCAAAGTTGATGAATTGCTCGACCCAGAACGAATATTATGAAATCTTAAATGTTATAGTTAGCCCCTTTTGGAAAACGCATTACAACTTTGTATCACCTTCTAAATCCTCTCCTAAGAATCTATCTAAATCCTTCAAACAATTGCTGCTGATCAATACCATTCTTCCAATGAAATGGCTCTATCGCAAGTACACCAATGTTTCTATTGATAACGAGTTCATAGCGCTGTTGGAAGCATTGCCGGCCGAACAAAATGCAATTATCAAAGGATTTAATCAATTGGGAATTAGGGCGGTCAATTTGAAAGACTCTCAAGCATTACTTCAGTTAAAAAACAACTATTGCGCAAAGAAACGATGTTTACAATGCGCAATAGGTTCTAAATTATTAAGAGAGTAGCTTATTTCGGATTCAAGATCTTATCCACCTTTGCCAAACAATCTCTATAATGATACTTGGTGATACGATTGACTCTTCTCCCTTTTGCTATCGTTAGCTGAAAGTTTAATGTTTGTAATTCTCCTCGGATGATAGACGGAATATCACTGTTGGAGTATCGCTTGTCATTCATTAAAGTTCCCATGCGATCAATCATCGCTTTTTGAAGATTTCTTCTAAATACATCCACATTCATGAGGTAATCCGCCTCAAAGAAAATCCCTCTGCGCAAAATTCTGATCATATCAGAAGCAGTAAACGTGTCTTTATTTAGTACCTCCGAATCAATCATTCTGATGATTTTTGAGGCATTCAATAAAGAATTCAAGTGTCGTGTTTGGTAACGCAGCATGGTTTGAGTGTACCCAGATTCATCAATATTGGCCAATATTTCCTTTGATAACAACCAATCCTGAGTTTTAAAAGTGTTGTTCATTAGCCATTTCATGGATTTCATCTGATTCTCTTTAGTAACCACCTGATACACAAAACCATCTTGTTTCGGCTTTTTATTGAATTCATAAACACCACCGATGTTCCCAGCGACGTGACCGACATAACGATTCCACACGCCTAACAATTCCCGATAAAGTTCCGACAGGTCATCGTAGTTATTTGTTTGAGAGGAAGTCCATTCGGGTAGGTTTTTAGCTACAATTTTAAGGTTGTTAATTCCGTAGGTACTCGATTTCACTTGGTCATTTCCAATTCCTTCCGTTTGTGCTGATGGATCAAAACGCTGACTACCAAAACGGTAGATTGGATCACCTGCTTTTTGTTCGATCCAATAGTCTAAGGTCTTTACCTCGTCTTCTGGAGTGGTAGCAGACGGAATCACACGGTAACCCCAATTGATGGAGTAGTGGTCGTAAGGTCCTATTTGGCGAATGAAACGAATATCTTTATCGCCAGGTTGTGCTACATAGTTGTATCGCGCATAGTCCATAATGGTAGCTGCAATTCCGTATTTTTTGGTGAATTGTCCAGAACGTAAGGAATCAGTTTCATAAGCAAAGCTTGCCGCCATGTTGTGGGGTAATCCTAAGGCATGACCAACTTCATGAGCAATAACCATACGCATCATTTCACCAATTTCTTCAGCAGGCGTATCTAAGGTTTTTGCAGACGGATTTGCAGCCCCAGTCTCGAGCAAATAACGGTTTCTGTAACTTCGTAAGTGGTTGTGATACCAGATGATATCACTTTCAATAATCTCCCCTGTTCTAGGGTCGGAAACACTTGGTCCTACTGCGTTTCGAGTCGTACTTGCCACATATCGAATGGAGGAATAACGAATGTCTTCCATGCTAAATTCTGGATCTTCTTCTTTTGATGGTGCCTCCTTGGCAATGATGGCATTTTTAAATCCGGCAGTCTCAAAGACTTTTTGCCAATCCTCCACACCTTGTTTGATGTATTTTCTCAGTTTTTTGGGAGTCCCAGGATCTAAATAGTAAACAATAGGTTTTTTTGGTTCCACCAATTTGCCGGCGGTATAGGCAACAGGATCCTTTGGTTCCAAACGCCACCTGCGGATGTATCGTTTTCCGTCTGCTTTCAATGCTTCTGAGCCATAATCAATAGTACCTACTGAGAAATAACCAACACGTTTATCGTACAATCGAGGCATCATAGGATTTTCTGGAAGTAAGATCATAGACTGATTTACACGCAATGAAATCGTATTGCTGCTGGCGTTACTAGGTGGAGCATCGGCGTCATAGGTGAAGTCCTGAATTACTTCAATATTTTTAGGATAACTTTTAATCGAGTTGATGAAACTTCTCGTGGGATCTAATCGTCTTACACGATATCTTCTTCGAAAGGATTGAGGTATGGCGGAAATAGATTTCACATCCGAAGAAAAGAATTTGGTAACATCAACAAGTACTGCCGTAGAATCAAGATTTTGACTCTTTATATCAAATGCATACAAAACAGGCTCAAAATTATTCGCCTTCACAGATTTATAAATAGGTAGCGAATCATTGGCAGTGGCGTTATATGATTTTAAGCGTACCAAGATTTTGTTTTGAAATTCTTCCCAAACAATCACTTGAGTATTGATTTTGGAACCAGCATTGACGTAGCCCCCGCCCAATCCGGCCGGTATTTCGCGTAGCCTGGTAACCAATAACATTTCCTTTCCCAACAAGCTCTTCGGGATTTCATAAAGAAACTTTCCTTTGTTATTGTGAACCTTGAATAGACCATCGTCAGAAACGGTCTTCTTATTGACGTAGGTGGTGTAAGAAGGAGCTTTTTTCTTTGGTTTGGTAGCTGTAGTTTGTTTGCTGTTCTTTTTTGATTTTCTTCGCTGAGCGTTGAACTCTAGATTGCTTGAAAACACAAATAGCAAGCTGAGGAAAATAATTTTCTTCATAAATATGATTTTCTGGATTAGTCTCCCGAAAGTTAAAAAACAAAGCTTAGCTAAAAAAATAAAAGCTCGTGTAAACGAGCTTT
>CAYFJL010000010.1:0-34321 GCA_964343335.1 uncultured Polaribacter sp.
TAGCTTTCTCTATATTTAAGGCTATATCTGCCGAAAATTTTTGAATCAAAATATGAGGTTCTTTATAAGAATATTCAAGAAAGATTTCTTTATAGGGAATCATTGAGGTTGACATATCAACAGAAATTCTGCGAAAGGCTATTAATAGGTATTGCCTAGCATGCAAGTTGTAGAATGGGAATAGTTTACTACCATAAGCTCCGACATGGTTTTTATTCATCCAATCAACGAGACCATTTAAGATTTGAGTACAATTAAAATCAGCAAGTTTTTTAACTGTATGACATGCTCTCCAGCGAGTGTCAGATCTTGGTGATCCTAATGCAGACCATATAAATCCAGCAATATTTTCATGGATATCATTTGAGACACGTAACCACTCCTCCCAAGGACCATCTCCTAAATTATCCTCTACATGTAATTCAAATCTAGATAAAGCATATTCAGTCAAATTAGATGCTTCATTTACTGATATAAAATCTACTGCACGCTCAACAAAATTAAAGAGAAGACCAGCGTTATTAAATTCTTGACCTTTTGAAAGTCCTTTAAAAATAGCTTTCCTAAAACCCAAGCTTAAGTCAAAATCAATATCCAAGTCCCTTAATGCTGAATTAAATGAATAATCATTGATTAAATCATGAGCATATCGATAACCAAACTCATATAATATGGATGACCATTTTGATTTGAAACTGACTTTATTTTTCCAACTAGCAGGAATAAACTTCAGAACCTGCTGTAAATCGTAATGATTTATTTCATCGGAATTAAAAAGTAGGTCAATAAAATCATTTAATTGTTCTGCGTTAATTCTACTAAGGATCTCTTTATGTAAGAGGATTAAGGGGCGGTAATTGTTGTTCCTTTCTTTGTTAACTTCTTTCGTAAATCTATCTGTTAACATATCTAATCCTCTAGGTTCAAATATGTTTACTTCATTAAATATTGAGTCCCATTCAATTTTACTTTTAGATCCGATTTCTTCTTTCTTTTGAGTTTTAAATGTTTCTGAATCAATATCTTCTTCGTTATGATAGTTTAGTGCTTGTTCTAACTCCTTTACGGTAATTTGATGTTTATCCGCAATAGATTTCATATCTCTCAAATAGTTAGAGGAACTTTCTTCTTTTCTTAATAATTCAAAAGCATCTGTAAAGATTTGGGTTTTGAGTTCTAGAGAAGATTTTTTCTCTAAACAGATTGATAGTAGTTCTGATAAATGGTGATCTTTTAAAAAACGAGCCATTGACCATCCTATTAAGGGATTAATTATCTCAGATTTTACTAGGTGAAGTAAAAGTGAGTGAAATTGATATTCAAATCTTCCAATTTCTCTATCTCGCCATCTACTCATTGCAGAGATTCCTATATGAGGTGACATCTTGGTACAGGTTATTATAGCACCTGAACGATTCCAGTGTTTCTCTCTGTAAACATACTCTCCAACTAATTCGGCACAACGAATAAATCTGTAAGCTAATTCATCTGAACATTCCGGGGCAGATCTTCTGCCCAATGCTACAACTGCTTCCCAACGTTGTACCAGTTCGTCGCCAAACTTAGATACGGTGGTTGTAGCGTCATTAAAATAGACTGCTGCATCGTCTTTGGACCTTGATAGTACAGCTCGTGATAGTGAGACAAAATTGTCGGCTATTTCTTCTGGACTTAAACCTTTCAATTTTTTAATAAGTTCATACGTAGTATTTTCTAGTTCTGAAAGTATCGAATCTAGATGATTGATTCTATTTCCTGATCTTAGTAAACTAATTCGTTGATTAATTTTAAAAGATGAATTATTTTGAAGATAACTTTCGAAATACTGATCTATAACTTCAAGATTCCAAGAATCACAGTAGATAAGGATAGAAGATGCAACACCAGCTATTTCTGTAGGAAGATCATCGTAGTCCCTGTATCTGTTTTTGTAAGCTTCTAAAGAGTTTTGATTTGTTTGTTTCGAAGACTCATGTAGATTATCTACATTGCTCGCAATTACTTGCGTTCTTAAAAGAAACCATGGATATAGTCCACCCACTAATTCTTTAAAATTGCGAATATCGTCAGAATAGTCTCTGTCTTTATCATCGGATTTATATGCACTAGGGACTAACTCATCCAAATTTATCTTGAGATTTTGGGTGATAACATTTCTAATGCAAAGAGCTTTAAGATATAATGTTCTTTCTTTTGAATTAAATCTTAACCCTATTCCTGTCGAGGTTTTATTAGGAACGTAATAATCAAGAACTTTTAAAATTATCTCAGTATTCATCTTTCGATAAAGACATACTTCCAAAAAACTAATGATTGAATCAGTGATTGTGTTGTCATTAAAAAGCTCTGGTGGTTTTTTTATTCTTGTTTTAGGTTCGGATAACAACTTCAAACATCTTTCTAAATGAGTAATTTCTGCAAATCTTCCAACTTCTAAAAGTTCACTAACAATAGCAATAACAAAATATTTACTTTTTTTAGTAAGGTTTAGAATTTCATCGATTTCTTTAAATCTAGATGAATCGATTAATTGACTTATAAGTCGTTTCATTATCCAAAACATAGAACGTTTTGGCTTAAATCTACTTAGGAATTTTAGACATGAAACTGCTCCTTTAAGATTTAGTATTGACAAAGCTAATTCCAAAATATCATCATTATCCACTTTACTTTCTCGATTCTTATTTTGATTCTTGTTCGATTCATCAAAATAAATATGTAACCAATTAATAGCAGATCTTAAATAGCTATTGGCCTCGCCATGATATTCTTCAATTTCACTGAGTAGAGAAGAGGTATACACATTCTCCGAGCCTTCCCATTCACTTTTTAAAAGACCTTTAAATGCGATTTCTTGCACTTTTGATTTGTCTTGAAACTTTGGTAAAAGGTCTATGTTCCTTTGAAATAGATTTTGTTGTCTTTGATCACCTGCTATTTCCTCTCCTGCTCTTAATGCAAGTTTGATCGCATCTGCATGGTTTTCGGATCGAAGTGCCGCTTTAAAGGCAAATTGAAGACGATATACAAGTACGTTTCTTGTATCTATGGGGTTTTCATTAGGGAGAAGTCTATCCGATAATGCAATGTCAATGAGTTGTTCATACAACCCAGCCTGAAGATAAAGCTGAGGTAGTGCTAATGCTATATAAGTATTTGAATTAGCGAGTGGTTTTAAAATGTCAATATAATTGGCAAAGTTTTTTCGTGATGCTAAATAGGTATTTCGAAACCATGTTTCAGTAGGCTCATCTCTAAACTGAACAGATGAGTCTAGTAACCATAATGAGCGACCAATATCAGCGACAAAACTCTTAACATCTTCTAATGTTACCTCTGCTATTTGTGCTAAAACCTGAATTGGGATATTAGGAGGTAAACTCGCTAGACCGGTACATATTTTATCAATGCGGGTTTGATAATCACTAGGTAGTGTGTCTTTTATTTTTTGAACTGCATTATTAAGTTGATGTTCGATTTGCTTTTCAACTGTGGTCACAGATGGACCTAAATATGCCAGCAACTCATTCATGGAAGAATGACCGTTAGATATTGAATTCATTTGAACCCTAGGGTTTCCACTTGTTAACCTGTGAAATTCTATAGCCTCAGTTTCTTTGACAGCTGGGAACCATTTTTTTAGATTTTCGAAAGTTTCTTCCTTAGAAAAAGGAAGAAGATTTAATTGAACAATTGAACCTGAAGGCTTTAAAAGATGGGTTCGCTCAGGTCTACTCGATAAAACTAGCTGACAACCTTCAGGAAATTCTTCTCTTAACAATTCATTAGCGAAGCATGAATCATTAAACTCGTGGGCTGCCATTTCTGCATTATCAGAAGCATCTATAATTATTACTAATACAGCGGAATTATTTACACTTCTTAATGACTTTATTGATGAATTTAAACGTTCTAAAAAACCACGCATAACATCACTCTCAAGTGTGGTATCTTTAATTAGTATTCTCTCACAAAGTCCTAAAGATGCTAGTTCGTTTGATATTTGTACTAAAGCATCTCGATGTCTATGCCTGGGTTCACTTCGACTACGGTATTTACCAGCACCAAAACAATCATAAGCTATTGCAAGTGAGCCTTCTTTAGGTAAGACGTCTTTTAAGTATTGACTAAATATAGATTTTCCTACACCTCCCTCTGCATTGATAATTATTGGATTATTCTCAGTTTTAATAGTATCTAGTAACTCTCCGTATTGACTTCTGATAGTTAGTTTCTCTAACTTTTCAAACACTGGAGGTGCTGGGAATAATTGTCTTTCAGAGGAGACACCAAAAGGACGAAGTACGTTCTCTTTTATAATCTCACCATTTGAATGAGGAAGTACTCTCTCCTGAACTAAAGAAACAATACTATCTAACTGAGCTGGATCAATAGAACCGGGTTGAAGTCTAGACATTTCAATTCTCAATTCCTCTTTTTGAATATTGTAATCGCCTTCACCATCTTCTAGATGCAATGAACTACAAAAAGTTATGAGTTCATTACCACTGAGATTTGTGTATTTTTCCAGAGTATCGCTAAACCGCCTATTAACTTTACCTCCATTGATTATAATAGCTAAGTTTTGCTTAAATGTTTCGTCAATTTTTCGATTTGTAATTATTGTAAAGGAGATTTTTTTGCGAGTCTTTTCCTCTATATGCTGACGATATCTTTTAGAGAAACCAATAATAGTATCTTTCAAACCACTCAGAGTAAAAGGTGTGTCTCGTCGCACAGTGGAATGCTTTAATTGGTAATATTCAATTCTCTCTTTGTTGGAAGTGTCTTTGTAATATTCAGAAACGTCAATAACATATTCTCCAGCTTTTTCTCTCTCTTTTGACCCTTCAATAACCACCATTTCTAAGTTTATTTTGGGGTTTAAAAGTCGTAGACAACGCCTTGCAGCCCAACGATAATGAAATACATCACCTGCTCTAGAATATGATACCAGTTTATTATTA
This sequence comes from uncultured Polaribacter sp., assembly GCA_964343335.1. Taxonomy (GTDB): domain Bacteria; phylum Bacteroidota; class Bacteroidia; order Flavobacteriales; family Flavobacteriaceae; genus Polaribacter. The sequence goes on from CAYFJL010000010.1 coordinate 4,968, forward strand.
CCTTCTAATTTCATCAAGAATTCTTATGTTCTTTTATGCTTACAAGTAAACTTTTATTGTCTAACTTCACTAGACATACTAATAATTAAATATAGCTCATTACGTGCAAATAATAAAAAGGTAAAACCGTAAAAGCATAGAGTGATAAGCTCTTTAGTGAGTAACTATTTTAACCAAGATTTTTTCAAACTAGAGTAATTAAATTAAGTTTTATCATATTAATCCAATCATATTCCCCAAGCTTCTTTCATCTTAAGAGCTGCTTCATAATTAGACAACTTCAAATATCTTTTGAATGCCTTTTCTGTCTTATGGCCAGATATCTTCATGATTAATTGAGTATCAATTCCCTCTAAATAAGCATTTGTACAAAAAGATCGTCTACATGTATGAGAACCGATCAGTTCAAACTTTTTGTATTTGGTAATGACTTTTCTGTTCCCTTTTTTATGTTCTAACTCCACAGTTTCGTCGATGTTAGCTTTTTGTCCTAAAAGTTTGATGACTCTGTTGAAATCATAGTTTTTTATTTGAGGTGCATGATTATTATATTTAGATAGAATCTTCGTTGCCCTTGTACGCAGAGGCACTATTACTTTCTTTGAAGTCTTTTTCTGACGGATTTCAAGCAAACCATTTTTAATATAGTCAGGTTTGATTCTAATAAGGTCAGAAAATCGTAATCCAGTCAGACAGCCGATTACAAATAAGTCTCTCGCTCTTTCTTCTTCCGAGTTCTTTTTGCACTTAACCTTACTTATCGCAGTAATTTCATTATCGTTCAGATAAATATGATCTATCTCTTCTTGAACAACTTTGAAATCTTTTAAGTCAATCGGAGGAATTCTTCTGGAGCTTATTCGGTCATTCAAAAACACTTTCAAGTTCTTTACTTGCTTTCCTATGGTGTTGTTTCGGAGTCCAATTTCTCCATTTCTTTTCGTTGCATGATTAGCGAGGTAAGTTGTCCAGTCTTTATAAAATTCATAATTGATGGATTCGAAAGTTGTAACACTTTTTTTGAATTCATCAAATGCTAATAAATGCTTACGGAGACTTTTGTAATCTTTTATAACGTCAGCAACAACTTGGTCGGCTCTTTCTAAAATGAACTCATCAAGCTCATTGTAAAACTCAACTTCCTGAGTTGAAAACTCTGACAAATCGTTCTTCAAAAAATGTTGCTTGAATCTCTCTTTAGTTAATTCCTTATGATTCGATTTGTAATGATTAACTATTGTTTCAGCTAAAATCCGAATTCGCTCAAACTCTTTTACTTCTTCAGGAATTTCTGAAGAGTTCTTCAAACTATTTTTAGCTTTACTCCAATATCTTGGAGATATATTTATCTTTGTATTGATTTGAATCCTGTTTTTTCGATCCTGATAATATCTCAAAAGGATTGGAGATTTTCCATTTGCATTTACATAGTTTTCTCTTAAATAAAAATTGTAATGACTCATATTTTGTGCAACATTTGTGCAACAAACTTAAATAAAATAACGATAATTGGAATAATACTAGAGTGTTAAATTTTTAATTTAAATTGATAATCAATAGATTATATAAAATCAAGTAAAATGATGTAATCTATTTAGAGTCCCGTCCAGACCGCAAAAGCCTCTCAATTTATTGAGAGGTTTTTTTATTCTAGAATTTGTGAAGTTTACTTTGGTAAATTCTAGAAGAAAAACAACCAGAAACCATAGGTTTGAGGCTTTTGCAAGGTCTACTCTGAAGGCCCATTGCTCAAAGAGCAATCAATCCCCTCCGTTCCCGCGCGAATCCTTCGCGTGGTAATTTGAATCTTTAATCCATGCTCCCGCGCGAATCCTTCGCGCGGTAATTTAATTCCTTAACGGAATTTTCTATTTTAGTTCAAAAGAAGCTATGAGTAGAAATTACAAATTTCACAATCCAGATGGATTGTATTTTGTCAGTTTTGCAGTTGTGTATTGGATGGATGTCTTTACACGCAATGAATATAAAGATGTATTGATAGAAAGTTTAGAATACTGCCAAAATAACAAAGGAATGGAAATCTGTGCTTGGTGTATTATGACCAACCATGTTCATTTAATATTTAGAGTCGAAGATAGTGGTAAGCCGCAGCTTGTTCTCGGAGACTTTAAACGCTTTACAAGTAAAAAACTTGTTGCAATAATTCGAGACAATCCACATGAGAGTCGAAAAGAATATTTTTTAGAACAATTTAAGAAAGCCGCAAGGTCGTCCTCTAATGTGAAAAATTATCAGTTCTGGAGACATGATAATAAACCCATTGAATTGTGGAGTAATAAGGTAATCCAGCAAAAGATTAATTATATTCACCAAAACCCTGTGAAAGCAGGATTGGTTTTTCGTGCGGAAGATTATAAGTATAGCAGTGCCGTTGATTATTCTGGAGAGAAAGGACTTCTAAATGATATTGTTATTTTTAGGATTATGTATTGATAGACCCACACGAAGAATTCGTGCGGGAACTAGGAATAGAGCCAAATTACCACGCGAAGGATTCGCGCGGGAGCGTGTGAACTAGGGGGATATAAATACAAAAGGTAAGAGTAATCTATTAAAAAATAAAGTAGGATTGAGGTCTTTCTCTCAGAACGAAGTTTTAAATCAGAATGTATATGATACTAGAGTTAGAGAAAATAAAATAAGAGAAGAACAAAAATTTGTTTTAAGGAAAATAGGCAGGAAATCATGAAAAAAGATAAAATAATTATTGTTATTTTAAGTCTAGTAGGGTCACTTTCATATGGTCAAGTCAAAAAATTTGATTGTACAAAGGATTTAGAGGAAGATTTATGGTTACTTGAAAAGTATGAATTTTTTAAGTATTGGGTTGATGATGAATCCATAGAATTAAACAAAGAATCTTATTGGATTTTTGGTGGTGGTAACGGAGAAACCTCAACATCTAATTCCATTTTAATCGTCCCGAAGAAAACGGGCACTTTTATTTATCAATATTCTCCCAAAAAATTTATTGATAAACAAATTGTCAAAGAAAATATTTCAATAGACGTTTTAACCAATTATTTTAAGAAATTAAATAATTCGGTTGAATCAATTTAATTCCTTAACGGAATTTTCTATTTTAGTTCAAAAGAAGCTATGAGTAGAAATTACAAATTTCACAATCCAGATGGATTGTATTTTGTCAGTTTTGCAGTTGTGTATTGGATGGATGTCTTTACACGCAATGAATATAAAGATGTATTGATAGAAAGTTTAGAATACTGCCAAAATAACAAAGGAATGGAAATCTGTGCTTGGTGTATTATGACCAACCATGTTCATTTAATATTTAGAGTCGAAGATAGTGGTAAGCCGCAGCTTGTTCTCGGAGACTTTAAACGCTTTACAAGTAAAAAACTTGTTGCAATAATTCGAGACAATCCACATGAGAGTCGAAAAGAATATTTTTTAGAACAATTTAAGAAAGCCGCAAGGTCGTCCTCTAATGTGAAAAATTATCAGTTCTGGAGACATGATAATAAACCTATTGAATTGTGGAGTAATAAAGTAATTCAGCAAAAGATTAATTATATTCACCAAAACCCTGTGAAAGCTGGATTTGTTTTTCGTGCTGAAGATTATCAGTATAGCAGTGCTGTTGATTATTCTGGAGAGAAAGGACTTCTAAATGATATTGTTATATTTAGGAATTTTGATGAATAGAACCAAATTACCACGCGAAAGATTCGCGCGGGAACGAGGGTTAAATATTTTGGTGGTAGAACATATGATTTCGAAAAAATTAGATTGAAAAGATGAAAAAAATTTTATTATTAAGCCTTATTTTAATTTTGTTTTCCTGCGAGAATTTTGATGGGAAAATGAAAATAAAAGCTAGTTATGATCTAGTTGTCTCAAATATTAAAAAAGCTTTTTCAGGAGTCGTTACTGAAAAATATTCCTACAGGACGAATCATCCACCTAACTATTTAATTATTAATGAAGTAGATACTATTTATGTTTCAAATCAAAACTTAGTAAGAAAAGTATATTTAGGGGATAGTATAGTTAAAAAACAAGATGATAATATCATAAGGGTTTATAATAAAAATAAGCTAGTTATTGAGACTTGGTATATGTTAATCCCCGAATATCTAAGAAATGATTCATCGTTTCCTGAAGAATGGAAATACAAATGGTTAGAAGCTACTTTTGACCCTTCAAATAAAAATTTGGATAATGATTCTAAATTACAAGTTAAAAGAAGCGATTAATGTTTAACGCAACTTTTTTCTTAAATCTAAAAAAAAATAAACTATTTGTAGTTTTATTATACCTGTTTATGGCAAACCCACGCTCTCGCGCGAATCTTTCGCGCGATAATTTAAATCTTCCCTACCTTTAACTCAACCAAAACTCAACCCCATTCCACATGAAAACCAAACCTATTTCATCAGCTATTATCGTTTGTCTAAGTATTTTTCTCCATTCTTCCTGTAATTCCATTCAAACAGGAGAAGATGTAATAAAAGCCATGCATAGCAAATACGAAGGCCAATGGTATCCGCATTTGACCTTTGCCCAAAACGTGTATTTTTATCAAGGTGACACCATTCAACGGGAGCAAATATGGCATGAGGCCATTACCATGAGCGAAGGATTGCTCATCAAGTTTGATTCTATTTCTTCAGGTAATGGTTATTTGTTTCGAAATGATTCCCTGTATGTTTTTAGTCAAGGTAAAAATGTAAATCGAGGCCCACGCGTTCATGAGGCATTAGAACTTGGTTTTAACGTCTATACACAACCTGTTGCAATAACGGTGTCCAAATTACGAGAAGCGGGATTGGATTTTTCAATATTGGCGGAAGATGACGACTACTACATACTTGGTGATGCAAAGAAAAAGCAAGTGTGGATTGAAAAAGAGCGTTTGCTGTTTTATAAAATCAAAACCACTGCTGAAAACGGAAACACGTCTAGTGTGGAATTTCTCAAGTATGAACCCTTGGGAAAAACATGGATTTCACCGGAAGTCTTGTTTTATAGCAATGAGAATCTTACCATGCGCGAAACCTATTTTGACATGAAGATTCCAGATGCTTTACCTTCGGATTTGTTTTCGAAAGAAAGGTTTCAGGCGAAGACTTGGTGATTTTTGGTTCTTGGTTATTGGTGTTATGGTTAATTAAATCGTAATGTCACACTGAGCCTGCCTTCGGTGGGTAGGCTTGTCGAAGTGTCTTAATAACTCCACTTTGAAGTTTGGTAGAACAGATTACCATGACTTTTCCGGTCTTGCAATGACAGTCAATTACAATGTCAGTTCGAGTGATTTTTTGAGGTACGAGAAAAATTGTATCGAGAACAATTTATTTTTCGATCCAATTCTGATTTCATTAGAATCACTTTGTGTGACAGCGATTAGAAAATAAATCCAAAACTTTTTTAAATTCTTTCCAAACTATTCCGAATTCTCTAGGTCTAAGGTTAAAACCAAATACTTTTACCCATGAAAAAAGTCATCACTTCCATTCTTAGTTTACTTGTGTTCAGTCTATTCGTATCCTGCAGCGGCAGCGAGGAATCTGAATATGAAGTTATCGAAAACAATACGATTTCGAGCGTATTGAATCTCCCAACAACAGCTTTTGATTATGAAAACACAAACCTCCCCAATCATTTTTTGGTGAATGCAGGTGGACCGTTACCAACATCTGTAAACGGCATCGACAACACCCCAATTACCAACCCAATTACCAACGATGGAGCAACACTCGGTCGTGTGTTGTTCTATGATAAAAAGTTAAGTGCAAATGGTACGGTTTCCTGCGCCTCTTGCCATCAGCAAGACAAAGGGTTTTCGGATGATGAAGTATTAAGTATCGGATTTGATGGCGGAAGAACAGGTCGTCACTCCATGACCTTAATCAATTCGAGATTTTATCAAAGAGGGCGATTTTTCTGGGACGAAAGAGCCGCTACCTTGGAAGAGCAAGTACTCATGCCTTTTCAAGATCCAGTGGAAATGGGCATGACCTTGGATGAAATTGTAAGTACCGTTCAAGAGCAAGAATACTATCCGCAGTTGTTTCAAAACGCCTTTGGATCCGAGGAAATAACGTCAGAAAAAATATCTCAAGCCTTAGCACAATTTGTAAGAAGTATTGTGAGTTACTCGAGTCGTTATGATGAGGGTAGAGCTATGACGAATACACCTGGAGCCAATTTTCCGAATTTTTCGGCGGAAGAAAATTTGGGTAAAGATTTATTTTTTAGACCAGTTACTCGGGGAGGCGGTGCCTGTTTTGGATGTCACACCACAGAGGCCTTTATAAGTGCGAATCCGGGTCCTATGAATAATGGACTGGATGCTTTTACAACCGATTCAGGTGCGGGCTCGGTATTTAGCGATCCCATTTTCGATGGTCGATTTAAAACTTCGACCTTACGTAATATCGAGCTGACAGCACCCTACATGCATGATGGTAGATTCACAACTTTAGAGCAGGTGGTTGAACATTACAATAGTGGCGTTCAAAACCATCCAACACTTGCACCGGCCTTAAGAGACGGTAATGGAAATCCAGTTCGCTTGAACTTCACAGAAGCTGAAAAAGCGGCCTTGGTGGCCTTCTTGAAAACTTTAACGGACAATTCTGTGAGCACGGATGTGAAATGGAGTGATCCATTTCGTTAACAGTTGCCACTGATCAATGATCAATAATCAATGAACAGTTATTGCTTAAGGCACGTAGGGTAGTAAGTGCTCAATATCATTTCAAGCTTTAGATCTTGGTCGTTATGACGTGATTACATCGAATTTAGGGTAGTGTATAGAAATAATGCAAAAGTGCTATGAAACGCATTCCATTTCAGCCTGAACAACCTCAATTCTAGGAATGTATTGCCAGTTTAGTTTGTTGAATACATCCTCAATTTTGTCATAGATATAATTGTCCTGGTAGTAATCACCATAGGTACTGTAGAAGTAATCAGGATCAAGAACAACCGTTATGGCATCGGGTTGAATTGAATATTCAGCCAGAATTCCATCCTTTGTTTGGTATTCTGCCAACAGTTCATCACAGATTCGACAATGACAATTATCAAAATCAAAGGTTGACTTGATAACTCCACTTCTTTGAGAGTTAAATTCAAAATACGCCTTCCCCCAAATGAGGTTTAATAAATCTGTTGCTGTCATGATTTCATTCTTTTTTTAGTTACTAGGACATAAAAGTATCGGGTTTATCAATTTTTCATTTCACCAGTTCGACCAAATGATGTTTGGTGTAGATGAATAGAATTATTTAACTATCCAAAACTAATAGTCATTAAGGAGAATAAAAATGACTTTTGTCAGGTAGGTGTGAGATTCTTCGATCAGCTAAGGATAATAGAGATATTTGTCATTACGAGAGAAGTGCAAGCGGAAAGAAGGATTCTCATTGAACAGATTGCCACGGCTTTTCAAACCTGGCAATGACACCATATACCATCAACTAATACACTAGAAATAAGCACATCGACAAGCTCAGTGTGACAGTTGAGACCACATTGTCAGTTCGAGTGATTTTTTGAAGGAGGAGAAAAATTGTATCGAGAACAGTTGTCATCTCGACCGAAAGTGGAGAGATCTTATTTTTCTATTTTGAGAATTCTCGATGTCGCTTTGTGACACTATTATAATATTAACTAATACACGAAAAACAAGCGCTTCGTCAAGCTCAGCGCGACAGATAGGGTCTAAATTCACATTCCAATCGTTATCTTTGAATGACATGAATAAGCAATTAAAATCCTTTATTCTTTCAGCAACTGGAGCTACCGATATGAAGGTGATAGAATCCATACAAACCTTGTGGAGTGGTTATGGAGAAATGTTGCGGATCGAGCTACAAAATACTACTTTAAATACAGTGGTGTTGAAGCACATTCAATTAGGTGGACAGATAGCACACCCCCGAGGTTGGAATACTGATATTGGGCACCAACGAAAACTGAAATCCTACCAGGTTGAGAGTTTCTGGTATCAGAATTATAGCTCTAAATCTAGTAGTAGACTTCCGAATTGCTTGGGAGTCGAACAATCAGATGAAGATATTTTCATTCTGCTTGAAGATCTTGATGCAGCAGGATTTCCATTACGAAAACACCAATTGGATTGGCAGCACTTCAGTGCTTGTATCGAATGGTTGGCTACTTTTCATGCTAGTTTTTTAGGGGTTGAACCAGACGGACTTTGGTCGATCGGTACCTATTGGCACTTAGATACACGACCGCAAGAGTTGGAGGTCTTACAGGATTTGAAATTGAAAGAAGCTGCTGTTGTAATTGACTATGAATTGAATAACTGCCAATTCAAAACTTTGGTTCATGGCGATGCTAAATTGGCTAATTTCTGTTTCTCTGAGGATGGTAGGGTAGCCGGAGTCGATTTTCAATACGTAGGTGGTGGATGTGGCATGAAGGACTTGGCTTACTTTGTTGGAAGTTGCCTGTTGGAGTCGGATTGTGAAAGATTAGAAACTAAAATATTGGACACCTACTTTTCATATTTCCAAAAAGCATTGCCAAATCCGAATATCGAATTAGAAAGAGAATGGAGGAGTTTATACCATGTCGCTTGGGCAGATTTTCATCGTTTTTTAAAGGGATGGAGTCCCGACCACTGGAAAATCAATTCCTACAGTGAGCGCATAACGAGAGAAGTTATTCAAAAGGTAATGTCATGAATCTAAACGAATTAGCAACTATTGCCATTGAAGCTGCTAAGACTGCTGGTGAAGTCATTAGAAAGGCAGCTGAGGATGAAATCCGAGTAGAACACAAAGATGGAGGAGCAAACTATGCGTCGCAGGTCGTAACTGAAATTGATCGAAAGTGCGACGGGATTATTCGTGAAATGCTACAACCCATTTCCCAACAATATGATATTGCGATTTTAACGGAGGAAGTTCCTGATGATGGTAGCCGATTGGAGAAAAAATATTTCTGGTGTGTCGATCCACTGGATGGTACTTTGTCTTTTATCCGTAAAGAACCAGGATATGCAGTTTCGATTGCTTTAATTTCTCAAGAAGGAATACCCTTGATTGGTGTAGTTTACAATCCGACTACCGATGTTTTGTATCATGCTGTTCAGGGAAAGGGTGTTTTTAGAAATAACCAACCTTGGCAGCCTAAGGTGAGTAATAAAAAAGTGCTCAGTTTCGTTTCTGATAAATTGATTGATGAGATTCCGAATTCGGAAGTCATTCGTGCCAAAATATATACTCAAGTTAATGATTATCAAATAGTTGATAAAAAATTAATTTTTGGCGGAGGGGCAGTTTGGAATGCTATTCGCGTTTTGGAAAAAGCTCCTGCGTCCATGATTAAGCTTCCTAAGCTTGAAAAGGGCGGTGGAAGTATCTGGGATTACGCGGCTACCGCATGTATTTTTAATGAATTAGGGCTTCAAGCTACGAACTTTCATGGAGGGCCTTTGGATTTAAATAAAGCTTCAGATACCTTTATGAATCACGAAGGAATTTTCTTCTCATCGGTAGAATTGAGCAGATGATTGTTTTTTGACAGGAAAACATCAGTGATCATTTATCTTTAATCAATTATCAGTAATCAGATATTTAGAGCCCAATGTTATTTCGAGCTTGTCGAGAAATCTTGTGAATGAGATCCTTCGACAGGCTCAGGATGACAACATCATAGCAGTTATCAGAATCTTATTTACCAATGTCATTTCGAGCTTGTAGAGAAATCTCATGAAGGTGATGGGTATCATTCGAATGGATAGGCATTACAATCCTAATGATTTACTAATACACAATATACCCTTAATCAAAATATAAACCCAAGTTAATTGCCTGGCTCAAAAAAAAGCCTACATTTGTTTCACGCGAACAAATAAACCCAAGTAAGCTGCAGCTCACCCAAAGCAAAACGCAACTTACCGTCACATACCCAACTATAATCTTTGAATAACAGGGCGAAGCCCTACCCAAAAATTAACGATTAGCGTCATGCGAAACAAGTACCTGTTTTCCATTGGCAAATCTGTCCTATTGATTTGCTTTTTGATTATTGTATTGCCCAATGCACTAGCACAAAACCAAAATTTTGTAATCGATGAAAACGCTCCAGAGCGTATTGATGAATACTTTTTAGGTTATAAACCAACAGGTGGAGATACTCTCTTTGTGGCCTCTTCGAGAACTAGACCCTTGCAATTTGATCAACTAGAAGGTGATCCCAACAACCCTATAGTTATTATTAATCAAGGCGGACAAGTACATATACAAGCCACCAATAAGGGCGATTGGGGTGCCCTTGTTTTTTTCAATGCCAAACATATTAAAGTAAGTGGCGCTGGACACCCAGGATATAAATACGGATTCTTATTGGAAGCCAATGAAGCCGGAATTTCCTTTGCCGAATTGAGCTCTGGTTGTGAAGCGGAGTTCGTAAAAATTAGCCATGATGGTTTTTTTGGGATCGTGGCAAAGGAAGATTATAACGGAAATCCACCAGTGCCCTATCCGGTTTTTGACGGCCTCTCCATTCATGATTGTTTTATTGAAGGAGTTTCTGAAGGTTTGTACTTGGGCGAGACTAAATCCCCTGGAATGGAATTCAAGCATGTAAAAATCTATAACAATATAATTCGCAATACGCTTCGTGAATCCATTCAAATAGCCAACATGGTTGCTGATGTAGAAATCCATAACAACACGCTACTAAATGCCGGATTAGAGGGATTAAATTTCCATCAAAATAACCTTCAAATCGGAGATAATTCGGTAGCCAATGTACATCATAACATTCTAATGGGAGCTCCTGATTATGGTATCATCAATTTCGGAAAAGGTGATTTGCATTTTACAGATAATTACATTGCTAACAACAAAGGAATCTTCTCTGACAATCGTGTTTTTTCTGATTCTATTGCGCCAATTTCTATGAGCAATAATTACTTCAAATCTTTAACTGGAACCGAAGTGATTAAAAATTATAATGAGATCAATTTTTTAATTGCTGCCGATAATGTTTATGATGTAGCCATGGATTTTTATCGGGATGGAACGGCTACAAATAATGAGTCGCTGAGCAACAATGTTTTGACCAGTATTGGGGATATTCTATTTGAAGACGAGGCGACAAATAATTATGCTTTAGTTGCAAATACGGCTCCTGAATTTATAGGAATGGGTGCACCAGGCGGACCAGAATTCTTCGACTACGACGATCCTGCCACTACGCCGCGGTTGTTGGTAGTAACACCCGAAATGGTGATGGACTCTGTGTATGGAGGTTCGGTGTTTACACCGCTTTATTTGTTTGATGAGCAATCTGTAGATATGGCTTCCAATGAGCATCCTATTAGTAAATCATGGAAACCCGACTACAACATGAATGAGGATTCTTATCATACCCTAGTCGATTTAGGCGACGAACATTTTATATCCCAAATTAGTCTCCATGATATGCATGCCACCCATGAGTTTGTGGTGGAGTATTATACAGGATCTAATTGGAATACCTTGGTGATAGAACCTAGTGATGGTTTCAATGTTTGGAAGACTCATGAAACGGCGGTTGAGACTCGATTTTTACGATTTTCAATGTATGAGAGTCCGTATGCGGCTATCAATGAAGTGTTGATTTATGGGTATCCGATCGTTAAAGATGCCCAACAAATTGTGGTTGATACTTCCATGATTTCAGATCAAGTGATTGGAGGCTCGGTAAATTCGCCAAATTTCTTGTTCGATGAGCAAAGCATCGACTTTGAAAACAAAGTCAATCCGGTTAGTGAATCATGGAAACCTTTTTACAACGACACCAAAGCTCCGTATTATGTTGAGATTGACCTTGGAAGCGACCATCATATTTCGGAGGTCTGGTTACACGATATGCATAGTACAAACGACTTTGTAGTACAAATCGGTGATGGTGAAAACTGGTCAGATTTGATCTATGAGAATTTAGACAAGTTCCGCACTTGGAAAACTCACAAAACCAATGTTGTATCCCGTTATTTGCGATTGGTGATGCCAGGAAGTCCCTATGCAGCGGTTAATGAAATTGTTTTGAAAGGATATCCGGTGATGTCATTTCCAGTCAAAGCAAGCGAAGAACAAATCATTGTAGATGCATCCATGGTTCATGATTTAGTGCAAGGAGGAAGTGTGGATGCTCCTACTTTTTTGTTTGATGAGCAACAAGTAGATCCTTTCGCGGGAGAACACCCAACAAGCAAGAGTTGGAAACCTTTTTACAATGATACCAAAGCACCCTATTATGTGGAGGTAGATTTGGGAGGTACTTATCAATTGACCAAGGTTTTATTACACGATATGCATAACAGTCATGATTTTTTGATTGAGTACCAAGAAGAGAATAATTGGTTGCCTTTATTGGTAGAATCTGGTGATGCTTACAATACTTGGAAGACGCATGAGGTTTCGGTAACTACGAACAAGTTAAGGATGGTGATGATGGCGAGTCCCTATGCCGCTATGAATGAAATTCTGTTATATGGCTATCCATCAAGCGAGAATGCCAATCGCGCACAGAATACCTTGTCTGTTGAGTCTTTTGAAACAAAGAAGACATCGCTGACCTTGTATCCGAATCCAGTGAAAGATCGAATGTACATTAAAGGAGTTGAATCGGGAGTACAAGATAGTCACATTCAGATTGTAGATGTTTTGGGCAAAACGATTTATCAAGGGGAAGCCGAAAGTCAAGGAGGCGGATTTCAAGTTTCGATTGATCAACTTCGAATGGCGCCTGGTACCTATTTGTTGTTGTATTCCAACAATCGAGGTCAACGAGATTCGATCAAGTTTGTGAAGAATTAGGGTTTGGCTTTTCATTGTCATTTCGAGCTTGTCGAGAATTCTTAAGAAAGAAATCCTTCGAAATGCTTGGGATAACATTGTTTCCGTCAATAGGAGCTAGGTGTAAACCGAACGAAGTAATTTCATTTAACAGATTGCTTAAGCCTTTTTTTGTCTTCGCAATGACACTAATAACCACCAACCAAAAACTAAAATTAAACCTTAAAAATAAGGCACACACTTATAGCGATTCAAGGCTCGGATGTTGATGTTGAAATCGTAAGAAATGGAGAATTCATGAATTCCTCCTGTATTGAACAAATCAGTAGTATTGATATCGTAAGAATAACCAAAACGCCAACCTTCCCATTTCCATCCCGCGAAGGTATTGACGGAGTTTACAAAATTCGGATTGTCATTGTTTTTTAAAGGTGAAGTAGCTACTGTTAATCCTAAAGAAAATTGATCATCAAAAGTGTATTGAATTCCCGTGTCAAAACGGTTTACATTGCCTTGCATCATGAAATTTGCCAGCAGGTAAAACTTAGATTTACTGGCAATCCAAGAGTAGATATTTTCCGTAAATGGCAGGTAGATTTTACCATGGGCGGACATAAAAATATCCAAAGGAACATTCCCATTTGGAGTCAATGAAATATTAGGTCTATTCAAATGACGCATGGTAATTCCGAACCAAGATTCATCATTGTTAAACAAGAGTGAAGAGCTAAAATCAAAAAAGTTTCGTTTTTGACCTAATACTGCAGGATCAATAGATGAGGTGTTTACCAAGTTGTTGGTAATATTGATTTGATCTTCGAGAACCAAGCTTTGAAATCCGAAACTCTTCATTCCGAATCCGGTGGACACACTCGGTCTAAAAAACCAATCTTCATTCAATTGAAAACGCATAGCGAGGTTCAAATTCACTTGATTGAACGTATAAGATGAAGCGGTTTCATTCTGATTTAAAAAGGAAATTCCAATACCCGTGCGATAACCCTCGTGCCAAGTATCTAAAAATACAAAACTCGAGTTGGTTTTAAAGTTGCTATTTCTCCATTGCGATTTGTGTACCGATCCGAATTTGGTAGAGCGAATAGCCCCAGCAAAGGAGCTGTTGAGTGTTTCTGGAACGAGGAAGTTTTGTGAGAAAATCACATCCTGCGCTGAAGTTGATAGCGATAATATTACGAATATGGAGAGAAACAACTTTTTCATGCTATCTGATAAGGGTTACAGGAGTTGTTTTCGAAATATTTTGATTGTTAAAGGTTGTTCCTTTAACCACCATCACATAGTTGCCAGGCATAGCAAGTTTTCCGTTGATTTTACCGTCCCAACCTGTCAAATTGGTCGAACCTTCTTCAAAATACAAGGTAGTTCCCCAATTGTCATAAATGGTCATGGACATGGTTGTAAATCCAGCAAAAGAAGGGCGAATCACTTCGTTGAAACCGTCACCATTTGGAGTGAATCCGTTGGGTAAAATTAGCTTATAACCAAGGGTAATATCAATTTCTTTCTCAACGGTTTCCAAACAACCTGAATCGAAAGTTACCGTCAATTGAACGGTATATCTTCCAACGGTCTCATACGTATGAACCGGGTTCTCTTCGGAAGAATTGACACTTCCATCTCCGAAATCCCATCGAACGGAACTATAATCACCATCGGTGAGATTGGTGAATTGAATAGGATCATCCATGGATAAGAAATTATAACTTGTTAAGGCGGCTGAAGTATATGAGAAATCAGGCGTTCCTGTTTCAGGTAAACTCACCGTAAAAGAACTTGTTGCCGAACAACCATTATTATCAGTAACCGTTAAAATATAGGATCCGTTTTGACCTGCATTCATGATTGCCGGATTATTGGTGTTCACTGTTCCTGCAGACCAACTGTAGGTGTAGGGAGGAAAGCCTCCACTTGCGGATGCCGTGATCTGTTCGGTCACTGAAAAATTCGGACAATCAGGTACCATTTGACGGTCTAGTGTAATATTAATGTCTTCTTGTCTGAAAATACTGAACTGTGAGGTGGTGGTACATCCCTGTGAATCGGTCACCGTCACTGAATAATCTCCAGCAGGCAGGTTAGAAATATCTTCGGTAGTTTCAGTATTTGACCACACGAAAGAATAGGGAGGAGTACCACCAACCACGGTTAGATCAATGGCTCCGCTATTGGCTGTTTCGCAATCCACTGCATCCGTAATATCGCTAGTAACTGTCATTCCAGGTGGATCGATAATTACAAAGGTTTCTTCGATGGGACAAGCACTCGGAGAACTATCCGTAATACGAACTGAATAAGTCCCTGGACCGAGTCCGTTTCTGGTAAGTCCAGCTGTCGCATCATCGGCCCATTCTACATTAATCGGTGCCACTCCGCCAGTTACGTTGAGCGTTATGGAGCCATCTGTTTCCCCATTACAGGTAATGGGTGTTACCCGTGTTGTCATCGTGAAATCAGGTTCAGAGATGGTAATTGCTTCCACTTTTACACAGTTATTGGCATCCGTTATGGTTGCCGTATAAGTGCCGGCACTTAAATCGGTTAGTGAAAAACCGTTTGCCAAATTATCCCAACTGATGGAGTAAGGACCTACCCCTCCAGAAACTGAAATATCGATGTTTCCATCGGTTCGGCCGTAACAACTAATGTCGTTTTTACTCACTTGAATATTGATATCATCTGGTTGGGTGATTTCCACAGTTAATGGAATGGTACAGCCCAAATTATCAGTTACAGTAACCGTGTAAGTGCCTGCTTGAATATTGTCTAGATCTTGGTCATTACTTGAGAATCCGTTGGGTCCAGACCATTGGTAGGTATATTCAAAGACTCCCGGACTCGTTTCGGTAGGTGTTCCACCACTTACATTGATATCGATGCTTCCTGTGGCTGCATTGAAACACAAGACGTTGGTTTGTGATTGCAATTGTATGGCAAGGACATCAGGTTCGGTGAGTACATAGGTTTCCGAAGTGGTACAACCATTAGCGTCAATAACATCCAAGGTATAAGTTCCTACGGTTAAGGCAGTCTGTTGCGTTGCATTGGGTACAATTCCAGATCCGTTTGTTGTACTCCAATTCAGTGTAAAAGGTGCGGTTCCTCCTAGGATGGTAACGGATATGTTTCCGTCTGATCCTTGGTTACAACTGATATTTGTATTGGTATCGGTCTGAATTTGCAAATCATCGGGCTGGGTAACTACGTATGTTTCCGATAGTGTTGCTCCGGCGCTGTCTTCAATATTGACGGTATATGAACCAGGTGCCAGGTTGGTTAAGTCTGCATCGTTGGATGTATAACCATTCGGACCTGTCCAAGAGGTGAGATATGGGGCGCCTGTTGCAAAAGGAACTCCTCCTGAAATCGTGGTATCGATGGATCCATCATTTGCATTGAAACAGCTGATATTGGTAATATCGACCGTTACATTTAAGGCAGAACTGACCGTTACTTCGAGTGTAAATGGTATGCCGGAACAAGTTCCGTTAGTCGGTGTTATTTCATAGGTGACCAATACTTCCTGAGTACTTGTATTTTGTAATGTCTGACGAATGGAAGGTTGATTAAAACCAGTAGTAGCTCCGTTTATAACACCTGGAGTGCTAATGGTAGGTAAAGACCAAGAATAGCTTGTTCCAGTAGGTGCGATATTGGTTCCAATCGACGAAGGATCGTAATTGAATTCAGCACCACTATTCAGTTGAATGGCATCATCGGCAATCGTCGGAATTTCATAAACTACGACGGATGCAATGTCTGAAGTTAAGGTTGAACATCCGCCTGGACTGAAAGATATGGTGGCGTAATAATAAGTCGTTCCTACAGTATTTGATAAGGGGTCAAAGTTGGCACTAGTCGCCCCAGGGATTGCAGTTCCTCCAACGGTTGTGTTCGTTGTATTGCTAAACCATTGGTAGCTTGGGGTACCCGTTCCACCAGTATAGCCAACGGATAATGTTGTTGGCGCTGCATTTTGACAAACTTCCGAAGAGGTTGGTTGGGAGGTTAGGGTTGGTAACTCAGTAACATTTACGGTTGAAACATTGGAAACCGAACGACAGCCTGATTCAGGTTGGGTAATTACCACGTAGTAATAGCGCGTTCCTACAAAATTAGTCGCGGGCGTGTAGGTCGAATTTGTTGCTCCAGCAATGATCCCACCTCCAGTATTGCTATTGGTATTATTGCTATACCATTGATAGGTGTAAGCTGATGTTGTACCGCCTGAAACAACAACTTCTAAATCAGTTGGGGTAGTATTCAGACAAATCTCTTGAGTGGGCAGTGGTTGGGTATCAATCAAAGGGTCTTCAACAACTGAAACTTGGTATAAGTCCGAAGTAGCTTGGTTACAACCAGCCCCGTCAAAATTGATCACCAAATAGTAATAGAAACTACCTGTAGTAGTAAAGGTGTTCGGTGTATAGCTTAATCCATTGGCTCCACCGATTGCTATTCCGCTTGTGTTGTTATTAACTGTATTGAAATACCATTGGTAGGTCGGATTTCCAACCCCTCCAGTAAATGTAACTTCAAAAGGCCCAACATTTCCGCCTTCACAAATTGTTTCACTTGTAGCCGTTGAGGTGATATTTACTTGCTCCGTAACTTCAACGGATGCTGTGTTTGATGTAATTAAAGAACAGGCCGCTCCGGCAAAAGAAATCTCTGCGTAATAATAAAGGGTTCCTACCGAATTTGTTGGCGGATTGTAGGTTGAACTTGTAGCACCTGCAATGGGTGTTCCTCCTACATTACTATTTGTTGTATTGGAGAACCACTGATAAGAACCCGTGCTAGGTCCATTGGTGAAAGCAACTTCTAAAGGAGTTGCACTACCATTCAAACAAACGATTGAGGATTCAGGTTGTGTTGTAAATACCGGTTCTTCATCGATAATCACGGCTGAGACATCACTCACTATCGAGCATCCAGATTCAACTTGCGAAACAATAAGGTAGTAAAATTGAGTTCCAATGGTGTTTGTTGGAGGAGTATAACTATTGCTTACTGCACCTGCAATCGGTGTTCCACCTGAATTCGAGTTGGTTGTATTTCTATACCATTGGTAATTGAAAGTAGAACCAGATCCTCCGGAGGCTACAACGGTTAAATCAGTCGGAGTGCTGTTGGCACATAGTTCTTGACTTGCAAGAGGTTGGGTGTCAATTACTGGATCGGTGTTTACGTTAATCTGGTAAATATCCGAGGTAGTCTGGTTACATCCATTTCCGTCATAATTGATAGTAACATAATAGTAATAAACTCCGGCAGTATTGAATGTCAAAGGAGAATAGCTGGTGCTTGTAGCACCTGCAATGGGCGTACCCGTAGAATTGTTGTTCACCGTATTGCTAAACCATTGATAGGTTGGGCTTCCAACACCTCCCGTGTAAGTTACTTCTAAAGACGCTGCTGTTCCTCCTTCACAAATTGTTTGATTGGTTGCTGTGGATGTAATGGTGGGTTGCTGTGTGATAATCACTTCTGCTGTGTTTGAAGTAATTAAAGAGCATCCTCCTGTACTGAAAGAAATTTCAGCGTAATAGTATGTGGTTCCAACAACATTAGAAGGCGGATTGTAAGTTGGGTTCGTCGCACCTGCAATGGCAGTTCCGCCTGAATTGCTGTTGGTGTTATTTGAAAACCATTGATAGGTCGGGGTGCCCGTTCCTTGTGAATAGTCGACTTCTAATGTTGTGGGAGTTCCATTCTGACAAACTTCAGAACCAACGGGTTGTGTTGATACAAATGGCGCTGGATTTACCGTAATGATGTAATCAACTGGATCACCATCACAACCATCTTTACTTGGGGTTATGGTGTAAGTTACTGTGCCAGCTGTACTATTCGTGTTGGATATGATTTGCGACGGAATTGTAGCTCCAGTTCCGTTGGTCTGGAATCCAGAAATACCTGCCGTCCCAGTGGCTGTCCAAGTAAAAGTCGAATTGGGTAAACTAGAGGTAAGGTTGATGGGTGTGGTGGGCAAAAAAGCACATACTTCTTGTGTTAGAACCGTATTGGTTACCACAGGTTTTTCAAAAACTGTGAATGTTTCAACCGCAACATCGGAAGTTCCGCAAACCGTTGTTACTTGTAATCGCACTTCATAAGTTCCTGGGGTGTTGTAGGTGATTGTACCGGGGTTTTCCTGTGTTGAGCTGGATGGTGTTCCTCCTGGGAAGGTCCAGTTGTAGGTCACTGCATCCGTATCAAAAGAACATCGTTCAATAGTCGCTGTGGGTGTGATACTACCAATATCACAAAGATCATCAATAGTTGCAATGACAGCTTCAGCTCGTTTCTTGACGTTTACCGTTTGTGTACTTGTTGCTGTTCCACAATCGGTGGTAACTGCTTGTTGTATGGTATAAATCCCTGGATTGATAAACAAAAACTCTGGGTTTTCAGAGCTCGAATTGGTTCCGTTGGTAAAGTTCCAATTAGCCACAGTACCGCAATTGTCAGGTGCATAGGTTACTGTCCATTCATAAGTCGCATTATCTCCAGGACACAATTGTGAGTTGTCAACGGTGTTTGTGGCAGCAATAGCAACGGGACCACACCCCTCCGTTTGATCTAATGTAAATGAAGAAGTCGTTTCAGGTTGTACGCAAATTTGTTTGGTAATTTCTTCTGTACCACATCGGGTTTGAACGGTTAGTTTTACCGTGTAATTTCCGGGCGCTGTATAGGTGTGATTGATGTCGTTTTCTTCCGTTTCTGAGAATAACGTACGAATAGTTCCATCTCCAAAATCCCAGGTAACATCCGAATTAACCGCACAGTTCGACTCCTCACCATATTCTGATAGGTTTTCAAAAGTGACGGGCTGATTCACACAAGCACCAACTGGACTATTGAAATCAAGAATCGAGGGATCAAGTACTCGAATGTTGGAAATAGAGAAAGAAGTTGAACCACAGGAGTTGGAAACTGTAAGTCGAGCAATGTATTGCTGATTGATCAAGTCGCAGCTCCCTTCCGTATAAACGTGGGGTACTGGAAAACCAGTTGAACTCGCTGGATCACCTGCATTGTATTGAGGCGATGCTTCTAATTGGGCTTGGGTATATACCACTTCATTGTTATCTCCAAAGTTTACCGTATATCTTGTTTCTGGAGTATTTAGCCCCCAATTGGTGATGTTAAAAGTGATGGCGCCAGTCGGTGTACATAAGTTTGCCGTGTTTCCCGGACTTTCAAATCCGCCTGCAGGATTACTCGAATTTTCAATGGCATATTCCACTTCATTCTCACAACCATTGTCACCAACAGCACGAATTCGTAGTCTGTAATTTCCTGCACTTAAATAGTTATGTGCAAGTGGGAAAGTAGCATTTGCGGTGGTGTTTCCGTCTCCCCAATCAACAAAGTAAGAATCCACACAAGAATCGGATGCAGATGTGTTACCCACATTGATTGTATAGTTGCCTCCGGAACCTGAAGTACCACAATTATTGAATGAATTTCGATCAAGGTCGCGGAAAGAAATGTCTGGTTTTTCCTTTACGGTAACGGTTTTTTGAACTTCAAAAGAACAGTTGTTTTCGTCTTTAACTAGCAGACGAACTGTATAAACTCGAGTATCACAACCTAAGGCATTGTCAAAAACGTGGGTTGGGGTTAAGACATCTTCAGCGATGCTTCCATCACCAAAATCCCATCCCAAGGTGTAGTTAGTACTTCCTGTAACCGTGGCTTCAAAATCAATAGGTTCTCCGGAACATCCGCCATCATTGGTAAAGGTGAAATCGACGTTGAGTGTTTCGTTGACCTTAAGGTTGGCTTGTTGTCCAGAAATATTTTCCGTGGTACCGCCATTGTCTACTACTGTTTGTAAGATGTACTCAAAGTCACCAGAGGTTGCTCCGTTGTTAATTACGGTTGCAACTCCCGAGCCATTGCTTACTACTGATCGATTCGCACCATTTTCGGTATAGTTGAACGTATAGGGTGCAACTCCTCCGTTAGCCGTGAAGGTGATGGTTGTAGATTCACCTGGACAAGCGACAGCTCTGTCAACCGAAATGGTACCTGTGATGGCTCTAAAAAATGGAAATTTGGAAAGCCCTGCGTTGGAGTAGATACTTACGCATAGGCCAAGACTCGCTGCAACTAAGAATAGCTGTAGAGGATGAAGTTTAAGAATGTTTTTTACTTTTTTCATTACACTTCTCATCCAATTGGGGGGAGAACCAATTCTTTAGTTAGTTCTTTGTCACAGCAAGTAACTAAGATACGGAAATCTCGTTTAGTGAGAAAGGAAATCTTTTACTTTAACGCTGGTCAAATTGGATTATTGAATTGTATTCCGTGTCATTTCGAGCTTGTCGAGAAATCTAGATTATGAAATCCTATTCGTCCACAAACCCAGGCCAACGTCTCATGTACTTGATGAATTTTGGACTTAGTCCCTCTTTTTGTAAATAGCTTTCTGAAACTGGAATTGGGCTAGCTTTAAAGTTTTGATCTTGCATCACACGTATTGGAAAATCGTGATGAAGAATTCCTGCCTTGCCAATACCAACAAAATCAACTCCGGAATTCAATAGTTTTTCTACATCCATGGCAGATTCAATTTTTCCGGCCACCGTTAGCGGAATTCCTTTGTTATCAATATCGGTAAAATGCTTTAGTAAGGATTTATTCTGGTAATCTGGGTTTTCTGGCATTTTAAACACATCCCACAAAGAAATGTCTAGAAAGTCAATTTGTTGCTCAGCGATAAAGCGTTCACATATACTTTTGGTTTCTTCTAGATCCATTCCGAATCTTTCGGGTGAGAGACGTACTGATATTAAAAACTCCGGACCGCATACAGATCGTATTTCGTCAACAATTTCAAAAAGGATTCGGATTCGATTTTCAAAGGATCCACCATAGGCATCTTTTCGATGATTGATTTCTTTACTTAGAAATTGTGTGAGGATGTATCCATGAGCTCCATGCACTTGAACTCCGTCATAACCTGCTTTTTGAGATCGTTTTGCGCCGTCCACAAAATGCTTTTTTAGCTGCAAGACTTCCTCAAAAGTCAAACCCCTGGCATCGTATTTTTGGTTGTCAGAGGCACAAACTGGTTTGCCTTGAATCAGTTCTTTCGGAGATCGCATACCAGCATGATGCAATTGTAAAATTGCCAGGTTGCCAAACCTCTTAATTTCAGCTGCCAATCGCCGATGACCTTCGATATGTTTGTCGTCAAAAATACCCAACTGCCCCTCAAAACCTTTTCCGTTTTCACTCACGTGCGAAGCACAAGTCATTACCATTCCGAATCCGCCTTTAGAACGCATACTAAGCCATTTAAATTCTTCTTCAGACAAAGTTCCATCCTCATGACTTTGACGATTGGTCATGGGTGCCAATAGAAATCGATTTGGCATACTAAGACCGCAAGGAAATTGAAGTGGAGTAGATGATTTGGACATGAGTTAATTTGAGATTTACGATTTACGATTTTGGATTTTGGAATTGCAGTATCCAAGTCGCAAAGTTAGGAATCTAGTTGCAGAAGATTAAGGGTTACTCTGGATTAAAAAATCCGTCAGACTTTATTTTTTTGATAAAGGTTGGTATGGTAAAGTAAAAAGTACTGCCTTTGCCCAAATCTGATTTCACCCAAATACGACCGCTGTGTAAATCGATGATTTTTTTACAGTGAGCCAACCCAATTCCAGATCCGTCATAAAGACTTCTTTTCTGTAACCTTTGAAATATGTTGAAAATCTTTTCTAGATTCCAGCTTTCAATACCTATTCCGTTGTCTTTAATCGCAAATTGCCATTTGGAATCTTTTTGTTTTGCAGTAATTTCAATTTTAGGAACGGACCCTTTTTCTTGGAATTTTAGAGCGTTCGAGATTAAATTCATGAACAACATGCGAATCGGAGTTTCGTATCCTTTAATTGTCGGTAGCCCCTCATAATGAATCTCTGCTTTGGTCTTTTCAATCTTATCAGACATATCATCCAAGATATCTTTGACGACTTCATTACAATTCACTTTCTGAATGTTTAAGTTTTCAAATTGAAGGTTGTAATCCAAGATTCCCTTAATTTGATTGCTCATTCGTTTGGAAGTTTGCTCGATAAATTTCAAGGTAGTTTTCCCTTCATCGTCCAATCGATCCTTTTGTGTTTCTGACAAATCTGAGGTAAGACTCAAAAGGGTGATCAGTGGTTCTTGTAAATCGTGACTCGCAATGTAGGTGAGTTCCTGTAACTCCTTGTTTTTAAATTCTAAGCTCCTTACGTATTCTGATTTAAGTATTTTTTCTGCCTTTTTTCGTTCGGTAATGTCATTTTGAAGTGACATGTATTCAATGATTTCTCCTTGCGAATTTTTGAAAGGAATAATTAATACTTCCACCCAATATTTTTTTCCACTCTTCTTTCTATTCTTAAAATGACCATACCACACCTCTCCTTGACTAATGGTTTTGTACATTTTTTTATAGAAGGATTTTTTATGATGTTTGGTGCTGATTACTTTATGAGTTTTACCAACCAACTCTTCTCTTGGGTATTCAGAAAGCTGACAGAACCAATCGTTAACATAGGTTATTACACCATTTCTGTCTGTTCTAGAAATGCTGGCCACACGTTCTAATCCAACTCTAAACTGCTGAAGTTGTCTATTGCGATCTATCAAGCTCTGTTGAAGCCGTAGTCTTTTAGAATCTACTCTATTGAGACCTACCGCAACATATGCTACATACAAAATAATGAGAGGTACCGAAAGGGTTGCGAAAGCTGCTATACCAAAATAAATATCAATCAATCCTTTTTCTAAGGCCGCCACTAAAGCGACGGTTAAAACGGTAGGAATTAATAAAATAGCAGGAATAAGTCTTCTAGTTGATCGACTTCCAGCATAGTTGCCGAAGATTAATACTCTTAGGAGGGAATATTTGTTATTGAAAATTAAAATCAATGCAATACCCATAAATAACAGTGAAGTGTGAATGGCCATGGTGTTGAAAAAACTAGTTTTGTTTTCCCTAGGGATCAGTAAAATAAAGGCTATGATAGCCACTAAGGAGGTAAATAAGATGATCTTAAGGGCATAGAGGCACACTTTAATCCATTTCTTCTTTCTGGAATTGTAGGAGAGGAAGCTGACTCCCATCATCACGGTACAGAAGGCAGTGCCAGGAGACATCCGTCCCGGATGGCTTATTGAATAAGGATCTTTTACAAAAAGTTCATCAATAGGAATATAATTCATTCCAGAATAAGCGAGAAGAGTGAGTGAACCAATCAGTAGTAAGATTGTTGCAATGAGTTTTAATATTTTTTGAAAGTAGGGTTGATTTTTTTTGCAAATCAGTAAACCAATTCCAGATAAAAGGAGGATGAGAGCCGTATTGAATTTCATGGTAGCCTCTCCAGGAATGATATTCAGAATGGCCTCGACTTTCAAAAACCATCCAGCCATAACAAGTGTGCATAGGCCAATAGAAACCAGCGCAACTGCTCTTTCCCACATGGGAAGCGATTTAGGTAAGTTTATGGAGGGCATAAAGTCCTAATTTAGCTTAGTAAACACGATTTGTGTATGGAGAGAGGATTATAAAGATATATTATTTTTTATAATCGGGTATCGGTATGTATGTTAAGTCTCCCTTAACTTTAGGGAACTTCTTCTGTTGCCAATCGAATTTGGCCTGTTGCAAACGCTCTTTGGAATGAGATACAAAGTTCCACATCAGAAAGCGCTCTTCAGGTAATGGCTCACCGCCGAATAATAGAATTTGCGTGTCTTTGTCCATGCAAATTTCACATTCAGCATCTGTCTTGCTGATGAGCATTTGACCTGCTTCAATTTTTTCTCCATCACTTATAATTGACCCTTTTACAATTACAAAGGCTACCTCACCTTCAATTTGGTTTCTAAGGTCAAGCGTAGTTTCGCTCTTGCTTTTGACATCTACCATAAACAAAGGAGAATAGCCTTGCAAGGGAGAACTGAGTCCGAATGCATTGCCAGCAATAGTTTTGATTTGAACGTTTCCAAGATCTTTTGATGGAATGCTATCCTTTGAGAAAAAATCAAATCGAGGTTCCATTTCTTCCAATTCTTTTGGTAAGGCTACCCAGATTTGATAGCCATGCATGGTAAATAAGTTCTCGCTACGCTGTTTTGAGGGTGTTCGTTCGGTATGGGTGACTCCTTTTCCGGAGGTCATAAAACCAACGTCACCAGGATTGATAATGGCATGAGCCCCAGTACTGTCTTTGTGTTCAACGGCTCCATCAAACAAATAGGTTAAGGTGCTTAACCCAATATGTGGATGTTGATCTACATCCATATAATTTCCATTGCCCATTTGAGCAGGTCCCATATGGTCGATAAAAGTAAAAGGACCTACTTGCCGCTTTTTTCGAAAGGGTAAAAGGCGTCCAACCATAAAGTTTCCTAAATCCGCTTGCTTTTCGTCAACGATGAGTTTGTTATTTGCCATGGATTAAAGATACGACGAATCCATAGTACATTGAACATTGATCAATTATCAGTTACAGAGCGTAACCAATCAATGATTTTCTATTACCATTTTAGATTTGCGAGTTACGAATTTGGGTTTAATCCTTAAAAATTAATAACGGGATGGTTGCGTGCATGGCCATTTCTTTGGTCCAGCTTTTATGGAATAATGACTCAAAGAATCCGCGTTTCGGTTTGAACATCACGAAGAAATTCACGTGTTCTTGTTTGATGAAGTTCTCCATGTCATTGAGTTTGTCTTTGGATTCTAAGTTGTACAATTCTACTTCCGTGCCCGGTAAGGCTTCATTGAAATATTCCTTCAATTCATCCATTTTTTCTTGATCTTCCACAGGTTTGTCAGCGAAATGCACACACTTTACCATTGGATGGAATCCTTTGAAAAGTTTCAGTGCTTTCCAAATTTCGAAAACATCAGCTGCAGAGAAATTGGTAGCATAACCTAGAATTATATTGCGAGGTAAACTGGCATTTTCTGGAATTGCCAATACCGGACAAGGTGCATTGGAAATCACGTTGGAAGCAACACTACCCATATATCTATCCAGCATACTTACTTCACCTTGTGTTCCCATGACGATGTAGTCTACATTATTTTTTTCTGCAGTTTCATAAATGGTAACCTCAATGTTTCCAACTTCGATAGTCGTTTCAATGGTAGGTTCCTTATCCAACATTCTGCGTACCATTTTTAGTACACCATCGATGGACTCTTGAAGGCCTTTTTCTGCCAATTCAGTTCTTAGTTTGTAGTCATCTGCTACGAAGGCAAAATTATCCATGGCACCACCATCGTTAATTTTCAATACCGTCATTACTAATAACTCACCATTAATTTTATCAGCAAGTTGCAAAGCGATTCCGAATGCATTCTCTGAACATTTCGAAAAGTCGAGAGGAACTAATATTTTGGGTGTACTTTTCATATGATTTCTTTTTGTGGGTTGATATCAATACTAAAAGATCGAAGAAACATGAGCCACGACCTATTGGATAAAGGTACGCCCGATTAGAAGTGATATTTTATGATATTTATCAGTCTAGTGCACGGAATTCTAATTTCATAGAGCGGATATGCTTCGATAAGCTCAGTATGATTTTTCACGCTTTTCACTATTACTGGGCTAGCTCAGCATGTCGTAAAAATTCAATAGACTCAAAATAAAAAGTAAGCTCCAAGCAATGGTGCGAATCCAGTTGAATTTGACCAAATTCTTCGGAATTTTAGAATCAAAATCCTTAGATGAAAGTTGATTATGCATGGGAACGAACAGAGCCATTGTAATCACCCAGGAAAATGCAACAAAAACTCCATAAAGTATATGAAAGATTGAAGGATCAGCTGCCAATTGTATGATTGAAATTCCCAATTGGCTTGCCATCAGCGGAAAAACCACGATGGTTATACGGCCTGTATAAATGTGATGCCATTGGATCAAATCTGTTTTTGAATAGTAGTTGAAACTCGGATAAATGATTAGTTGAACCATCCAAATGAGGATAACCAATCCAAAATCTACCAATATCCGTAGTACCTCCAATTCAATCATTTAGAACACATTTAATGACTCAATCAAAAGTAGTAATTTATAGTAGCTTTTTAATTCTAGCGGCGATATGTTCTAGAAATATATTGGTACTTTCTTTTGCATCGATCAAAAGAAACAAAAATCTAGACTAGAGTTTTCGGCGTTCAATTACAATCAAAATCTTTAAAACAAATGAACTCGATTCTCTCAGACAGCATTTGTTTTTTAACAAGATTTAGATCTATTGAAACTCGCCTGCAAACTCTAATGTCTATTGTTATCAGGATTATAAAGATTACTTGTTCTCATGAAATCTTAGTTCCTTTATGAATATACTATCTTATTGTTATTATCTTATTTTTGTTCTTTGAAAGTGAAAGTTTGAAATGACAACAGAAGATATCAAGATACATATTGTAGGCGGCGGAATAAGCGGAATCATAGCCGCAAAAACCTTGGAAGAATTTGGTTTTGCACCCACAATTTTAGAAGGTTCAGATCGATTAGGTGGCCGTGTGAAAACAGATGTTGTGGATGGATATCAACTCGACCGTGGTTTCCAAGTTTTGTTGTCAAACTATCCTGCGGCTCAGAAATTTTTAGATTACAAGGCGTTATCTGTTCAGGAATTCATCAGTGGTGCCGCAATTTTTAAGAAAGGTAAAAAATCCTACATCGGTGATCCATTAAGAGATCGATCTCTTTGGATGAAGACTTTGTTCTCAAATGTTGGAACCTTAGGAGATAAGTTGAAAATTTTCCAGCTGCAAAATCAACTGAAAAAGAAATCCATCGAAAAGATATTCGAGTCCGCCGAGGTCTCCACCATAGAATATTTGCGGGGATATGGTTTTTCAAAAAAAATCATCAACAATTTTTTCAAACCTTTTTTTACGGGAATTTTTTTGGAAGAAAAATTGGAAACTTCGAGTCGAATGTTTGAGTTCGTATTTAAAATGTTTGCCGAAGGTTCGGCCTTAATTCCCAAAGGAGGAATAGAAGAAATCAGCAAGCAACTTTCGAGTCAGCTCGAAAAGACGGATATCAAATTCCATACAAGAGTTAGAGAAGTCCAAGACTCGAAAATCATATTGGAGGATGGAGATGATCTAGAAACTGCCTATACCATTATTGCCACAGAAGCCAGTAGTTTGATCTCCAATTTGAACAATCAGCAACTCGATTGGAAGTCTTGCGATACTTTATATTTTACTTGTGATAGGAGGGTAATTCAAAAACCATTTATTGGCTTGATAGCGAATAAGAAGACCTTCATCAATAACATTTTTTATCATAGTAGTGTTGAAATGAACCAAACTGAAGGTAAAGAGCTACTGTCTGTAACCATAGTGAAAGAGCATGACTTATCTGAAAATGAATTGATTGCTCAAGTAGAAAAGGAACTAAAAGACGAGTGCGGAATTGAAAACCTCACTTTTTTGAAGCGCTACCAAATTGGTAAGGCGCTGCCCCAATTGCATAATTTGCAATATGAAGTTTCTCCTTCTGAGACCCAATTAAAAGAGCGTGTTTTCCTTGCTGGCGACGTGCAATTAAACGGTTCCTTGAATGCTGCGATGTTAGCCGGAGAAGCTGCTGCCCATGGAGTATTGCAAGTGATGGGTAAAACCGGCGTTATTCAGTAAAGGCGTATTCTTGAAGCTTTTCAAGGCTGGTGTATCGCAAGCTTTTTTCATGTGTAGCTTCTAAAACAATGAAAGGTGCTTTTCCAGCCCGCTCTGCTTCTAGCCACCTTGAGATGCATAAGCACCATTTATCACCTGGTTTTAATCCCGGAAAATTCCAATAGGGCATTGGGGTCATTAAATCATTGCCTTTGGAAGCCGAATACTTCAGAAATTCTTCCGTTACGATGGCGCACACCGTATGGGTGCCAGTATCCATCTCATCAGTTTTACAGTATCCATCTCTGTAAAATCCAGTTATAGGGCTGGTACAGCAACAACGCAATTCGGTACCTAAAACATTCTTATCCATCTTTTGAAAAGGAATTAACATAATTATAAGGAACTCTCACGAGAAGAACTTGTATTTTTGTTTAACAAAAGTAATAAAATATTAAACAGTATTAGAATGAAGCTTCCTGCCATGTTTTACGTGATCATCACAACGCTACTATTAGTAACGGTAACAATCATGAGTGCCATGAATTTTCCCTTTAATTGGGTTTTTTACACCACCGTCATTGGTCAAATTTTTGTTGTGATTATGGTTTACAAGGTTCTAACGGATAACTATCAAACCGAAAAAACATTTGAGCACATGTATGAAGATAGGCCCGTAAACCCTGAAGATTTAAGGTCTTTGCCTGAAAAAAGAGACGAATACTAAAATCTTTTTCATTTCTTCTTGCAATTTTCATTTTAATCTTTAGATTTGTCTCTCAATCAAGAAATTATGAACACAAATACTTGGTCTCAGTTCTATTTTTACTTTTATTTTTTCAATAAGAGGTGAGGCT
>CAYFJL010000011.1:0-33536 GCA_964343335.1 uncultured Polaribacter sp.
TTGTTCTGGGGATTATCCAAGGACTTACCGAGTTTCTTCCAGTTTCTTCAAGCGGTCATTTAGAATTAGCAAAAGCCATATTGGGCGATACTTCATTGCCTGAAGAAAGTTTAACCTTTACAGTTGTTTTACACTTTGCTACAGCACTCAGTACCATTGTCATTTTTAGGGCAGAAGTACTTCAAATTATTAAGGGTTTGTTTCAGTTTAAATGGAATGACGAGTTCATTTTTTCGGCTAAAATTGTGCTGTCTATGATTCCTGCTGTGGTGATTGGATTGCTTTTTGAAGAACAATTAGAATCCTTGTTTGGTGGTAATATTGCTTTGGTCGGTGCGATGCTATTAGTCACTGCACTTTTGCTTGTGTTGGCAGACAGAGCTAAAAATACCGACAAGGAAGTATCTTTTTTTAACGCCTTTATCATTGGTGTTTCACAAGCCATCGCCATGTTGCCTGGTATTTCTAGATCGGGCGCTACCATTTCAACAACCGTTTTACTAGGTGTTGATAGAACCAAAGCAGCAAGATTTTCATTCTTGATGGTAGTTCCGTTAATATTTGGTGCCATTGCCAAGGATTTACTAAGCGGTGACATTAATTTTCAATCTTCTGAAATCGTTCCGATTAGCCTTGGATTTGTAGCTGCTTTTGTATCTGGAATGCTGGCTTGTAAATGGATGATTGCTTTGGTACAAAAAAGCAAGCTGACCTACTTTTCTATCTATTGCGCCATTGTTGGGGTTATTGCGATTGTTGTTTCCTTTATCTAAACATGACAAAAGAAGAATTTCTGGAGGGCAAAGTGTTGCTCATCGATAAACCCTTGGAATGGACATCCTTTCAAGCGGTTAATAAAATTCGATGGCACATCAAAAAGCAATTTGGCCTTAAGAAAATCAAAGTCGGCCATGCAGGTACTTTAGATCCGCTTGCCACTGGCTTATTAATCATTTGCACCGGAAAGAAAACCAAAAGCATCAATGAGTATCAGGCTCAAGAAAAAGAGTATACAGGAACCATTTTTCTAGGGGCTACCACACCGAGTTACGATTTGGAAACCGAGGTCAACCAGACTTTCGAAACTTCTCACATTACGCCGGATTTAATTCACGAAACGGCCAAAAAGTTTGTCGGAGAGATTGATCAAAAACCACCTATTTTTTCGGCCATTAAGAAGGATGGAAAACGCTTGTATGATTTAGCGCGAAAAGGAGAAACCACTGAAATAAAATCAAGAAAAATTAGCATTTCAGCATTTGAAATCACCAAGATTGAGATGCCTTTGATAGCGTTTCGAGTGTCTTGTAGCAAAGGAACCTACATTCGATCTTTAGCCAATGATTTTGGTGAGGCATTGAATTCAGGAGCTTATTTGGCCTCCTTGCGACGCACCAAGATTGGCGATTTTTCTGTGACCGATGCGTGGTCTATCGATACATTTATTGAAAGATTAAAAGGCTAATTTTTACCTCGACCAGGCGCTTTATCGCCATCACTTCTGCGGCCACTTTCACCATTTTTACTAGATTGAGTTTCCAATCGGAAATCTCCTACCACCATTCGGTTTATGGTAGATCCTTGCCCTAAGAATAACCCTACTTGTTTTGGGTAACTGTTGTACGAAAGGTAGGTATTGTACACCTCTTCACCATTGATGTAGAAATAGGTGCGACTTCCTCTTTTTTCAACACTCAATTCGTTCCAGCTAAACTTTTTATGTATAGATGGTGCTCCACCCCATTTTTTTATGGCTGTGGCTTTACCATTGGTTACATGATAAATAGCATACTGACCGTCTCGATCGGTAATGAGAAATTTATAATGATTTCTAGCATCCTCAATATGCCATGCCAATCCGTTTCCAGTAGCGCCATTGGTCAATCGCATGTTGCTGGTGATTTTGAAGTTCTTTGAATGGTCTATGGCATTTCGATGCGCGGTAACCCCCGCTGAATATCCAACTTTTTCTCGGGCTTGAAAGACAATCATTTCGCCTCCAGAAACCTTAAACTCCTGAGTGGTAGAGATGGTATTCCAATTGTAGGAATTGTAAGAGAAATCCTCGTAAAAACCTTGTGCATAGGTGCAAAGTGAGCCAAGGACTACAAATAAGAAAAGTAATTTAGTTTTCATTGTATAGTTACTGTTTTATTCTTTCTTCACAAATATAAATTCCCCACCTTCATCACCTGCATTTTGAATGGTACCAAACTGTGGTGCATTCGGACTGTTGTTCATCACTGCAATTCGGAAACTAGAGAACAATTTGTCGGCAGGTAAGTATTTTTCTGTATTGTCACTGAGACGTTTTACCAAATATTTTAAAAACACACTTTGATCGGGCACTTCTTTTAGATTTCCACTGGTCATGGCTGTTTTACTGGTCAAATCATTGAGCTTTTTAATGGCCAACGAAGCATCATCAAAGGCAGCTCTGGTTTTAAAAATACTACCACTAAAGCAGGCATCGGCAATTAGCAAAGTATGTTTGGTTTTGATTGAAGCCATATAGTCGCTAATGGTAGAATTTCGAATCCAAAAGGCAGTATTACTTTTCCTAGCATCGGTCGGTAGCCAGTATCCCAAATCTTTGGTTTCATCCCACCAACCATGACCAGCATAAAACACTAATAAGTTATCATTTGCGGTTAATGTATTTCCTAGTTTGTCAAAGGCTGTAATGGTTTCAACATATGACGCATTTTGGAGTAGTGTTACATTTTCTGGACTGAATGCATATTTTTTCGTTAATACATTATAAAGTTTGGTAGCATCTTTAATAGGCTCATCCAAGGAGGCAATAGCTTGGTCTTTGTATTCGTTATTCCCAATGATTAAGGCATAGTACTTACCTGTTGTAATGACATCTGCCTTGGTTTTCTTTCTTTTGTTGTCTGTAACAATACTTTCTTTATTCTCTAACTCTTGTTTGATGGTAAAGGTCTTTTTGGCTCTATTTTTGAATTCGTCAGTAGCCTCTACTGTGAAAGTATTTTCCCCATAGGCTAGAGAAACACTTTTGGTAAATGTACCGTTGGCGTCTAAAGTAACTTCCTTATTATTTAAAAGCACCTTTGTGATTTTATTCTGGTCTATAACATTACCCACTACCTTATAGTTATTTGTGTTTTTTACAATCGAGAAACCTCGATTCACTTGAGGAGCAATGATGGTTATTGTTGGTGGTGAATTGTCATTCTCGTTCTCTTTCAGAGGTCCCTTCCTTATGTCTTTATCATTAAATTTAAATCTATAAACTTTTTTATTTCCGCTAGCATCGCTTGCTATTATTTCACATAAATAATTTTTAACGTTAACATAGCTAATAAGTGAAGGTAAATTTAAGGGAATGGAGAAATGACCATTCTCATCAACTTTAATTTTTTTCGCTACTAAACCAGGCTTTATTGATATATTTGCGAATATGATAGCAGAGCTATCTTTGAAATTGCCTTCTATGGTGACCATGGAAGAAATTTGTCCCATTTCTTGATTACCACCGCCAGAAATCGATGTGATATTTATTGCAGGAGGTGTAGAGTCGATATTTAAATTGGTTTCTAAAGGTTTTAAGTTTTTAAATGAAAAGGAATGTATAGTACTCTTCATTTTTACCTGGTTTTTCAATTTAATAATACTATTATCATGAGGATAATAAATAATACCTGCTTTTGATTCATTAAAACTATTTAACGTAAGTAAACCATATCCAATTTCTTTTGGGGTGATTGTGCCAACAACGACTTCATTTACAAAAAGGACATATAAATCTTGTCTTTTAATTACTTTTAAAGTTATTGGCCTTTTTTTTGCAATTCGATTTATTTCAAAAACCCCATAAGCGTTACCTGCAGAAGCCTTTCCTTCATGAAATTCATGATATCGCCAAGAACCTGCATTTTCGCTTGAACCTACTTTTTGAATTATATCTATAATGAAGATTGAATAGTTTTTATCATTTTTATAATTCCAAATTAAACCGAATTTATCATATCTTCCACCATTCGGTCGTTCTAGCATAGTTTTTATTTCAAAGTCCTTATTGGTGTTAAAATTCAATGGAGAAAGAACTGAGTGGAATTCATAAAGTTTCCGTTTGAAATTCTTTTTTTGAGTAACATTCAAATTGTTATTCTGAGTTGCATACTCAATATATGATCTGCTTTTTTTATCTATGTACCAACCATGATCAGAATTTGTGAAATCTTCAAAATAGCTTTTTGAATTGGATGTTTTTTCTTGAGTATTAGAACGAAAAGAAAAAGAGAGTATTAAAATTAAAAAAAGTATTTTTTTCATTTCAATTTGTAAGTTTTGCTTTTAAAGATAGTAAATAAAAAAAACCTCCCGATTTCTCGAGAGGTTTTTACAATTGTAGGTTTATCAATAAAAACTTATCCCAAAGCGATACGCTTAAATCCAGTGATTTCAACATCACCGTAAGATCCAACGTATTCTGCAACGTTTTTCTTCTCATCCTTGATAAAAGTCTGATCTAACAAACACTGCTCTTTGTCTAAAGTTGTATTGTCTAAAATGAATCGGTTCATTTTACCAGGTAAGATTCGATCCCAAATCTTTTCTGGCTTACCTTCTGCAGCTAATTGCGCTTTCGCGTCAGCTTCTGCTTGGGCCATAACCTCATCAGTTAATTGTGCCATAGAAATGTATTGTGGTACATTTTTTAAGGTCTTACCTAAACGAGCTAATTCGATGTTGTCTTTTTCAATCGCTGCAATTCTAGCTTCTGTTTCTGAAGCAATGTATGCAGGATCAAAATCTTTGTAAGACAAGGTTGTTGCTCCCATTGAAGCTACTTGCATAGCTACATCTTTCGCTAACACATCTGCATTGTCTACTTTAGAAGAAAGTCCAACTAAAGCAGCAATTTTACCAATGTGCGTATAAGAACCTACATAAGCAGCTTCTAATTTCTCGAAAGAAGCAATGTCTAAACGCTCTCCGATTACACCAGTTTGCTCAACTAACTTTTCAGCAACAGTAATTCCTCCGAAATCAGCAGCTAAAAACTCCTCTTTAGTGTTGTAGTTTAAGGCAATATCAGCAAATTCACCACCCAAAGCAACAAACTTTTCGTTCTTACCAACGAAGTCAGTTTCACAAGCTAAAACGATTGCAACACCTACAGTGTTATCAGCGTTTACACGAGTTACAGCAACTCCTTCAGTAGATTCTCTGTCCGCTCTTTTAGCAGCAATCTTCTGACCTTTTTTACGTAAAATATCGATTGCTTTGTCAAAATCACCTTCTGCTTCAACCAATGCCTTCTTACAGTCCATCATACCAGCACCAGTTGTGTCTCTTAGCTTCTTAACGTCAGCAGCACTTATTTTCATTTCTAGATTATTTTAATGAATTAATTTTCTTCTTTTACAGCTTCAGCTTCCTTCGCTTCTTTAGCTTCTTTTGCTTTTTCTTTTTCTGCCTTTCTTTCAGACAATCCTTCTGCAACCGCATTGGTTACATAAGTCAATACCTTATCGATAGACTTAGAAGCATCATCATTTGCAGGAATAACAAAATCAACTTTTCTTGGATCTGAATTTGTATCAACCATCGCGAAGATTGGAATGTTTAATTTCTGAGCTTCTGCAATAGCGATGTGTTCTTTTTTGATATCAATTACAAACAATGCACCTGGCAAACGAGTCATGTCAGAAATTGAACCTAAATTCTTTTCTAACTTCTCTCTTTGACGGTTAATTTGTAATTTTTCTCTTTTAGACAATGCGTCAAAAGAACCATCAGTCTTCATACGATCAATAGCAGCCATTTTCTTAACCGCTTTTCTAATAGTTACGAAGTTGGTTAACATACCACCTGGCCATCTTTCAGTGATGTAAGGCATGTTTACTGATTTTGCTTTGTCAGCAACGATATCTTTTGCTTGCTTTTTTGTAGCTACAAATAAGATTTTTCTACCAGAGCTTGCAATCTTGTGAAGTGCTTTAGAAGCCTCCTCAATTTTAGCAGCAGTTTTGTACAAATCGATGATGTGTACTCCATTGCGCTCAGTGTAGATGTAAGGAGCCATGTTTGGATCCCATTTTCTTGTTAAGTGACCAAAGTGTACGCCACTGTCTAATAATTCTTGAATGTTTGCGTTTTCCATGTTGTTTACTTTCTTAATTGATCAATGTATAAGTAGCTTTTTTGGTCTTATACATTTAGATACTAAACTGTTATTAATTTGTGATAACAGCTCTCTGAAAATAAAACTGATTTGGTTCCAACAACCGCTGAAACCAATACAGCATATTAACGTTTTGAGAACTGGAATTTCTTACGTGCTTTCTTCTGACCGAATTTCTTACGTTCAACCATTCTAGGATCACGTGTTAATAATCCTTCTGGTTTAAGCACTGCTTTGTGTTCTTCGTTGATAGCTACTAAAGCTCTGGTAATTGCCAAACGAATTGCTTCTGCCTGACCTGTTACACCACCACCGTAAACATTTACTTTGATGTCATAAGACGTTAAGTTGTCTGTTAACATTAATGGTTGTTGAACTTTATATTGTAACGTTCCTGTAGTAAAGTAGTTCTTTAGCTCTCTGTTGTTGATGGTTACATTTCCTTTCCCTTCAGAAACATAAACACGCGCAACTGCTGTTTTTCTTCTACCGATTTTGTGTACTGTATCCATTATTTGTAATCGTTAAGGTTAATAGCTCTTGGTGATTGTCCTTGTTGCTTGTGCTCGCTTCCTGCATATACATACAAGTTTCTGAACAACGCACTACCTAATTTGTTTTTAGGTAACATACCCTTTACTGCTTTTTCTACTAATCTTGTTGGATCTTTCTCAAACATCTCAGTAGCAGTTAACGATCGCTGCCCTCCAGGATAGCCAGTGTGTCTGATGTAGGTTTTGTCATCCCACTTCTTTCCTGTTAGGTTAATTTTCTCTGCATTGATAATAACCACGTTATCTCCACAATCTACGTGAGGAGTAAAATTTGGTTTGTATTTACCTCTAATTAGCTTTGCTACTTTAGAAGCAAGACGACCCAATGTTTGCCCGTCCGCATCAACCAAAACCCACTCTTTGTTTACGGTAGCTTTGTTGGCCGATACTGTTTTGTAACTTAATGTGTCCATTGACATTTAGTTTTTGTTCTGTTAATAAATCATTTTTACCTTAAAAAAGGCGTGCAAATTTACAACTAATTATTTGATTGACAAATAGCTATTCCTTTATATTTTACGTGGTTACCTCCATTCTACAATTAACAAATAGTTAAGAGAAAAGAAAGTTACTTTTGCAGCGTCTAAAAAAGACAGCAAACTGAATCAACTTTCATGAGATTAACGACCCTTTTCGTCTTCCTAGCCTTGCTAATTTCACTACAAAGTAAAGCCCAGACTCAAGAGCCAAAGTCTTTACCCAAACGTATTTACAATACCAATCGCCTTACCAAAGTGCCTGTCATTGATGGGTATATTAATGAGGATGCATGGAACGCGGTGGAGTGGTCTTCTGGTTTTACAGAGAAGGATCCTGATGAAGGGACACCACCAACTTATGACACTGCTTTTAAAATCATGTACGATCAAAAGTATTTGTATGTTGCCATTCGCGCTTTTGATGACGAGCCCGAAAAGATTGAAAGTAGATTGAGTCGTCGTGATGGTTTTGCTGGAGACCGTGTGAATGTGATTATTGATAGCTATCACGACAAACGAACTGCCTTTGTGTTTACTACCACTGCAGCCGGAGTGAAAGGTGAAGAATTAGCTTCGCAAAACGGTCAAAATTGGGACGATAGCTGGAACCCAGTTTGGTGGACAGACGCCAAGATTGACGATAAAGGATGGACTGCCGAAATGAAAATTCCACTAAGTCAATTGCGCTTCGGAAAAGCCAAAGAACAGATTTGGGGATTGAATGTCAATAGAACCATTTTTCGTTTGCAAGAGCGCTCGCTTTGGCAACGGATTCCGAATGATCAAGCCGGATTTATTTCAGAGGCCGGAGAATTGCACGGACTAAAAGATTTGGTTTCAAATAAACAATTAGAGATTCAGCCTTTCGTGGTTGGCCAATATGATGCTTACCCTGCCGAAGTGGGCAATCCGTTTAGAGATGGTAGTGATTTTACCACCAATGCCGGATTAGATGCCAAAATCGGAATCACCAATGACCTTACCTTAGACCTTACGGTAAATCCGGATTTCGGTCAAGTAGAAGCAGATCCTGGGGCGATTGCCTTAGACGGATTCCAAATTTTCTTCAGAGAACAAAGACCTTTCTTTGTGGAGAATAGCAACATTTTTGATTTTCAGTTTGCCAACGGACGAGACAATTTGTTTTACAGTAGAAGAATTGGTAGAAATCCGCATGCTTCACCAACACTGAATCCAGGTGAATTTGCAAATGTGCCTCAAAATACCACCATATTAAGTGCTGCTAAATTTTCGGGTAAGACGAGAGATGGGCTATCGGTCGGAGTGTTAGAGAGTTTAACGGCTAACGAATATGCAACGGTTCGCCAAGTAAATGGAGAAGAACGAAGAGAGATTGTAGAACCAATGACCAACTTCTTTGTGGCCCGTGTTCAACAAGATTTCAACGAAAGAAACTCCTTCTTAGGCGGAATATTTACTGCTACGAATCGATTTTTAGATGGTAATTTTAACGATCTTCACAAAGCGGCCTATACAGCTGGAATCGATTTCAATCACAACTGGAAGAATAGAGAATTTTACCTTGATGGAAACGTGATTTTCAGTCATGTGATGGGTAGCGAAGAGGCCATTGAAAAAACACAACGAGCGATTACTAGATTGTTTCAAAGACCTGGTGCAAACCATGTAGCCGTGGATCCTACGAGAACCTCATTAACAGGAACTGGAGGTCGTTTTGAAATGGGACGAGCCGGCGGGGATAAGCTACGATACAATGGTGGAGTGATTTGGAGATCTCCTGAGCTCGAATTGAACGATGTTGGGTTCTTAAGAAATACCGATCAAATCATCCAATTTGCTAATGTTGACTACTTGTGGTTGTATCCGAATAAGACCTATAGAAACATGTCAATCAATTTTGAGCAGTCTACCGAATATGATTTTGATGGCAACCTAAATAGAGTACGAATTGAGTTGGCCAACAACGTTAACTGGATTCAAAACGAACGAACGAGAATTGGTATTGGAGCCAACTTTAGTCGATTCAATAACTTCTTTTTAAGAGGTGGTCCAAGATGGCGATCTGCCAATAGCAGATACATGTTCGTGTCTTTCAACTCAGATAGTGGGAAAGACTTCCAATACAACCTTAGATATACCAATGTACATTCCGATGAGGATGTTTTTGCGAGAAACCGATTCAATGCAGGGTTCAATTACCAGGTAACAGATGCCTTTAATTTCTCTTTACAGATGGAGTTAGAGAAGACCAAAGATAGATCGCAGTATGTTTCCACAAGAACTTATGGGAATGACAATCGTTACATTCTTGGAACCATCAAGAATGATCAGTTAACCACGACCATGCGTTTTACCTACAGTATTGACCCTGATATTTCCATTCAGTTTTACGGACAACCATTTATTTCAAGAGGACGCTTTTCCAACTTGAAATATGTGAATATTGCTGCTGCTGAAAGTTTTTCAGATCGTGTGAATTTGTACAATCAGAATCAACTTTCGTTTCAGAATGATGAATACCTAGTTGATGAAAATGTAGATGGAACCACTGATTATACATTTGGAAATCCAGATTTCTCTTTTGTACAATTACAAACCAACTTGGTAGCCCGTTGGGAATACATTCCAGGTTCAGAATTATTCTTGGTATGGGCAAGAGGTTCCGTGCAGCGAGGGAATCCTTCAGACGGATTATTAGACAAGGTAAATGATGTGATTTTCAATGCGCCGGCCAACGACACTTTCTTGATCAAGTTAACCTATCGATTCGTACGATAATTTATTTCTTACCGCCACCCCAAGAATCGCGTAATCCAACGGTTTTGTTGAACACCAATTTCTCTGGAGTTGAATCGTTATCAACGTTGAAATACCCTTTTCTTTGGAACTGGAAACGATCACCAATATGTACTTCTTGTAAACTTGGTTCTACAAAAGCATTGATGGTTTTTAAGGAATCCGGATTTAAGAATTCCATAAAATCTTTGTCTTTATGACCATCTGGCGCTTCGTTTAAAAACAACCGATCATACACGCGAACCTCAGCTTCAACAGCATGTTTTATAGACACCCAATGTAAGGTACCTTTAACGCGACGCATACTTTCTGGAGTGCCACTTCCAGACTTACTTAAGGGATCATAAGTACATTGAATCTCAGTAATATTTCCATCTGCATCTTTGGTACAACTTTCTGCTTTGATGATGTAGGCATTTTTTAGACGAACTTCTTTACCGAGCTTTAATCTAAAGAACTTCTTATTTGCTTCTTCTCTAAAGTCTTCTTTTTCGATGTACAATTCCTTTGAGAACGGTACTTCTCTAAATCCTGCGTTTTCATCCTCTTGATTGTTCTCGGCTTGAAGCATTTCTTCCTGTCCTTCCGGATAATTGGTGATGACCACCTTAACAGGATCTAAAACCGCCATAACACGATTGGCTGTTTTGTTCAAATCCTCACGAATCTTAAACTCTAAAAGCGCTACGTCAATCACATTTTCTCTTTTAGAAACGCCCACTGTTTCAATGAAACTCCTAATGGCTTCAGGTGTGTACCCTCTTCTTCTTAATCCAGAAATAGTCGGCATTCTTGGATCGTCCCAACCGGCCACGGCACCTTCTTCAATCAAACGCATCAATTTACGCTTGCTCATGATGGTATAACTCAAGTTGAGTCTTGAAAATTCGCGTTGTTTCGGAACTAATGGAAGCTCACTTTTGCTGTAATCAAACACATGATCACGGAACCAATTGTATAATTCGCGATGCGGTTTGAACTCCAAGGAACAAAGCGAATGTGAAATTTGTTCAATGTAATCGCTTTCACCATGCGTCCAGTCATACATTGGATAAATACACCAATCGTCACCGGTTCTGTGATGATGTTTGTACATGATTCGATACATGATTGGGTCGCGCATCAACATATTCGGACTCGCCATATCGATTTTGGCACGTAGCACATGATCGCCTTCTTGAAACTTACCTTCTTTCATTCCGATGAAAAGCTCTAGGTTTTCTTCTATAGATCGATCTCTATACGGGCTATTGGTTCCAGCCTCAGTAGGTGTACCCTTTTGAACACGTAATTCTTCAGAAGTTTGGCTGTCAACATAGGCCTTTCCTTCTTTGATCATCAAGATCGCCCAGTCGTACAATTGTTGAAAATAGTCTGATGAATAGCGTTCTTCCGCCCATTGGTAGCCTAACCATTTGATATCTCTCTTGATGGCATCAACATACTCTTGCTCCTCTTTCTCTGGGTTGGTATCATCGAATCTCAAATTGACAGGGGCATTGTATTTTAAGCCCAATCCGAAACTAATTCCGATGGCTTTGGTATGCCCAATATGGAGATATCCGTTTGGCTCAGGTGGAAATCTAAATTTCAAATCCTCCTTCGGCATTCCGTTTGCCAAATCCTCCTCAACAATTTGTTCGATAAAGTTCAACGATCTTTTTTCTTCAGACATTGTATTTATTGTAAATAGGAGGCAAAATTACAGAAAATATTGCACTGCCCTTGGGAGATTGTAACAAAATTCATTTTTCTACTTCTAATAGATAAATCCATTTACTTATGAGTTCACAAATTAGAAATTACACTTGTCCCAAGTGTGGGAATCATCATTACAACCTTGGCCAGATGCGAGCAACAGGTGGCGTACTTTCCAAAATATTTGACGTACAAACCGAGAAATACACAAGTGTCACTTGTGACCGTTGTACTTATACCGAGTTTTACAAAACAAAAACAAGAGCGATCAGTAACGTTTTTGATTTTTTCACAAATTAATCCTAAAAAGCAAAGCGCGGTATTGCTTAATCATCTTGGCTTAACACCTTTTGTTGTATTTTTGCAACACGTATGAAGAAAGATAAAAAGCCAGATTTGGTTGTGTTTAATGAGGAAACGAATTCCTATGACGCTGCATTGAAGCCTTACGGAACATCATCTAGTTCGCCGGTGATCCAACCACTCAATACGGCTACTTGGAAGAATGACGGTATTCAACGAGTAAATAAAAAATTGGCCTCTGAGTTTGAAGAGATCAAACAGCAGTACAGTGCCTTATTGGAAAAGTTTAAGAACAACGAGATTCTATACAATGCCAAATACAATTTTGAACCCATTTTAGGAGAAACCTATTTTCTTTATAAAGATCGTAAGGGAGAGCCTTTTCTTTCCATCATTGCTCCGAACCAGTGTAATTTCGATTACCTCGGCGCATTTCGATTGAATTCAGATAAAATGTGGGAAGAAGTAGAAACAGACAATGATGCGCATGGGGATTATTAGAGTGAACAACATCAAATTATACGCTTTTCACGGTTGTTTGGATGAAGAAGCGAAGATTGGATCAGACTATCGAGTGGATGTTTGTGTTTGGGCTGATTTGGATAAATCTGCCAAAACTGACGATTTGATTGATACGGTCGACTATGTGCATTTGAATCACATTGTGAAGGAGGAAATGGCCATCAGATCTAAATTATTAGAAGAAGTTGCCCAACGAATTTTAGATCGTTTTTTTGTTGAAATTCCCATGATTCAGAAAGCAGAAGTTTCCGTAGCAAAAATTAATCCGCCTATTGGAGGCAATGTAGAAGCCGTAGTTATCGTCTTAACAAAAGAACGATAAACTATTGTTTAGATTAATAAAAACCTTAAATTTGCACACCTTATAAGGTGCCGTGGCCGAGTGGCTAGGCAGTGGTCTGCAACACCATCTACAGCGGTTCGAATCCGCTCGGCACCTCAGAAAATCTCTAGCCAGATGGCTGGAGATTTTTTTTGTTTTAAATCTATGAACTAGAAATTATTAAGACGACACTTATCGATAATTTCCTATATTTAAATCACTTCTGATTTAAAAGTTATGTTTTACAAATCATATCCATTTTATCTTGTTCTACTTGCAATTTCGCTATTGGTTTTCATGGTATTCATCAAATGCTCGAATAAAACCAAAAAGATGAAAGATTTAGATATCAAACCTTACCAAAGTATTTTCGGTGAAAATGTTCTTGTTTTTGATGAGACGATGAATCAAGATAGTATTGCAAAAACTCTTGAAGCCCTTCATGAGCAACAAAAGTATAGCGAGTTTGGGTCAGAAAGATATGCCTTACTTTTCAAACCGGGCACCTACGAATTGGATGTCACTGTAGATTATTATGTTCAGGCATTAGGATTAGGGCGGTTTCCAGAAAACACAATCATCAAGGGAAAAGTTCAATCCATCACAACCACAGGACAAGGATCGAGTGTACCTAATAAGGTAACGACAATGTTTTGGCGTGGTGCAGAAAATTTTAAAGTATTGCCAAAAAATAAGGAAATGCTTTATTGGGCGGTATCTCAAGCGGCACCTTACCGTCGCATGCATGTAGTTGGTGATATCAATTTTGATAAAGGAGGATGGGCGAGCGGAGGTTTATTGGCCAATTCCGTTATTGAAGGTCGTGCTGGCTTGACTTCTGGGCAACAATGGCTAACTAGAAATTCCAACATTGGTTCATGGGAAGGAGGTAATTGGAATCGAGTATTTGTGGGAGTCAACGGAGCTCCTAAAGATTCTTGGCCAGAGAAGCCTGTTACCATTATTGACAAAACACCGGT
Source organism: uncultured Polaribacter sp. (assembly GCA_964343335.1). Lineage (GTDB taxonomy): Bacteria > Bacteroidota > Bacteroidia > Flavobacteriales > Flavobacteriaceae > Polaribacter. The sequence goes on from CAYFJL010000011.1 coordinate 13,794, forward strand.
TGTTCGAGAAAAACCATTTTTGTTCCTGAGCGATCAAGGCACCTATGCCGTTTTTGTTCCTGATTTGCAAAAGGAAACTGTAGGACCTACTTGGGTTGATAAAGAGGAGGGCGGACAAATAATTTCATTGGATTCTTTTTATGTAGCATTTCCAAAGAAAGATAATGCGGCATCGATTAATCAAGCTTTGAGTAAAGGAAAGCACCTTCTTCTGACTCCGGGAATCTACAATCTTGAAGAACCGATTCATGTTTCGAATCCGAATACAGTAGTTTTAGGTCTTGGATTACCAACACTCATTCCTCAAGAGGGAGATAGCGCATTATCAACTGCTGATGTTCCAGGAATTATAGTCGCTGGTTTGATGGTTGATGCCGGACCGAAATTGTCTGAAACCTTAATCCAAATTGGTGTTGAAAAATCACAAAATAACTTTTCAGAAAACCCCATTTCTCTTCATGATATTTATTGTCGAGTAGGGGGTGCAGTGGTTGGACAAAGCAAAAGTACCGTTACCATTAACAGTAATTATGTGATCGGTGATCACTTTTGGCTATGGAGAGCTGATCACGGAATTGGCACTGAGTGGAACAATGGACAAAACGAACACGGGTTGGTGGTCAATGGGGATTACGTAACCATTTACGGCTTGTTTAACGAACATTTTCAAGGGTATCAAACACTTTGGAAGGGTGAATACGGTCGCACCTATTTTTACCAATCAGAAATACCTTACAGTCCGCCTAGCAATGAGGTTTGGAATGACAATGGCCAACCAGGTTATACCAGCTATAAAGTCGCGGGTCACGTAGAAAATCATGAAGCCTTTGGTTTGGGTATTTACAGTTTTTTTAGAGGAAACTCAACCATTTCTAACAAGGTGAGATTGGAGAACGCGATGGAAGTACCGGATAACAAAGGTATTTTTATCAAACACATCTCAACCTTTTCGGGTCGATATGGGGGAATGAATCATGTAATCAATGGCCTTGGTCCTTCTACTAATTCTCTTGAGTTGCATTTCTACGACGGATTTAAAGGGAATCAAGAATAAATCGTCCGAAGAATATATTTGGTAGTTATACTTAATTTTTCAGGGAGGAATAAGTGTGAGGCTATTCTCTTTATGCGGAAAACCACAAATCGATTTTTATTGGCATAAAGCGGAAAATTTTTAACTTGTGGGTTATGAAAAAACGCAAGGTCAACCCACTAGCTATGAAAACCAATCAATTCCTCAGTTATGCCTTATTATTCCTGTTCATTTTGGCATGTTCAAAATCGAAGGACAAGGCAAACAACATCTACCAATTTAAAGATTACATCAACTATACAACCTCGGGAGTCGTTTCTGTCACTGAAAAAGTGTCTGTCAATCTTTCCAAGGACATTGTAGGACTCATGGAGAATGAATCGGTTCCTTCTGGAGCCATTTCCATTCAGCCTTCTGTAGATGGGGAGTTTGAGTTTTTAAATAATCATTCGTTCAACTTCATTCCGAAGGAAAGGTTGCAGCCGGATACAGAGTATACCGTTTCTGTTCGGTTGGATAAATTTTACAAAGATATCCCTGAATCGCTCAGTGAATATACCTTTCAGTTCAAGACCATCAAACCGAATTTTTCCATTCAAACCAAAGTGTTGCAATCCTATTCCAAAGATTGGCAATTTGTAGAAGGAGTGGTGAAGTCGGCAGATATCATCAATTTAGAAGAAGCTAAAAAACTAGTTGCCGCTTCTCAAAACGGATCCAATAAGACCCTTGTCTGGGATGATTCCAATACTCAGGGAAAGTATTTTGACTTTAAAATTGACAGTATCCAACGTTTTGTGGAAGACACCAAACTATTGGTTTCGTGGAATGGGAAGGCTATTGATTCCGATAATAAAGGAGAGAACGAAATTGCCATTCCTGGTAAGGACAATTTTAAAATCGTAGATATCAAAGCCATTAAAGGAACTTCTAAATACATTTCAATTAATTTTTCAGATGCCCTAAAACAACAACAAAACTTTGATGGATTGGTTGGTGTAAAAGGATTCAAGGATTTAAATTTTGTGGTGAATGGAAATGAATTAAAAGTGTATTCAAATGGAAATTTTTCAGGAACGCGAGATGTTACCATTTTCCAAGGAATTCGAAATTCAGATGATTTCAAGCTGAAAAAAGACAATACGTTTTCACTCACTTTTGAACCACTTAAACCTGAAATTCGCGCGGTAAGTAGCGGAACGATCTTACCGAATTCTTCTGGATTGAAGTACAACTTCGAAGCGATTAATGTGAAGGAAGTCAACATTCGAGTAATCAAGATTTTTGAAGACAATGTGTTGCAGTTTTTGCAGGATAACAACCTGAATAGCGATTATGATAATGCCATCAAACAGGTGGGTAGAACCATCGCTAAAGAAAAAATGACCTTGGTTAAAGATCCAGAAAACTACCAAGAAAACTGGAAAGCTTATGCTATTGATTTGGCCAACATGATTGATATTGATCCGGGGTCAATTTACCGTGTAGAATTAAATTTCACAAAAAACCAGGCGATTTATAAATGCGCCAACGAGACCTCAAATTCTTCCGTTGGAAATGATGCTTTTTTAGACGATGAGACTGAAGAATTGTACTGGGACAATAAGTTGTACTACTATAAAAACTACACCTACAATTGGAGGGAACGGAACAATCCTTGTCACGAAGCCTATTACAATTCCGATCGTGAGATCACACAAAACATATTGGCTTCCAACTTGGGAGTAATTGCTAAAAAAGGAACCAATAACAACTACTTTTTTGCGGTAACCGATATCATCAATACCAATCCGATTTCCGGTGCTGATATTACCGTTTACAATTACCAGCAGCAGAAAATCTTAGCTGCCAAGACAGATTCCAACGGTTTGTTAAAAATCGAGAGCCCGAAAAATGCAGCCTTTGCAATCGTTTCCAAAGGCGAGAATAAAGCCTATTTGAGATTGGTAGACGGAAATGCCCTTTCGCTTAGCAAGTTTGATGTCTCTGGTAAAAGACTTCAAAAAGGACTCAAAGGGTATTTGTATGGGGAACGAGGCGTTTGGAGACCTGGAGATGATATTCATTTGACCTTTTTGTTAAACGACGCCGAAAATAAGTTGCCAGAGGATCATCCAGTAAAATTGGAAGTCACCGATCCGAGGGGAAAACTTGTGTTTAGGGAGGTAACTTCAGAAAACCTAAACCGATTTTATAAGTTTACCGTAGGCACTAATGACGATTACGCCACGGGGAATTATTCGGCTAAAGTTTCTGTCGGAGGAGCGAAGTTTTACAAGAGTTTAAAGGTTGAAACCGTAAAGCCAAACCGATTGAAAATGAAAATTGATTTTGGGGAAGCCTTACTTTCTAAGAAAGAACCAATCAAAGGAGATTTGCAGGTAAATTGGTTGCATGGAACTCCTGCTAAAAACTTAAAAGCCGAAATTAAAGCAAAAATCTCGGCGACCTCTACCAGTTTTAAGAACTTCAAAGATTTCAAATTCTCAGATCCATCGAGAGATTTTTATGCTCAAGAATTGAATGTTTTCCAGGGTAAATTAGATCAAAACGGAAAGGCAAAAATTTCCAAATCGCTAAAGGTTGGTAAGAATGCTCCAGGAATGTTGAACATTCAATTTTTGGTTCGTGCTTTTGAAACTGGAGGTGACTTTTCCATTGATGCCTTCTCGAAGAAATATGCTCCTTATGATGTGTTTGTTGGACTAAAATCTCCAGAGGGAAATCGTTATGGCTCTTTTTATACGGATGAAAAACAGTCTTTTTCGGTAGTGAGCGTCAATAAAGAGGGGAAGCTGGTTGGAAATCAGGAATTGGAAGTTCAGGTTTATCAAATTCACTGGCGATGGTGGTGGAGTTCAGGCTCAGATAACTTGTCAAGATATACTTCAAGTCGCTACAAAAAGCGCTACAAAACGTTAAAAGTAACTACGAATGAAAAAGGTCGTGCGAGCTTCGATCTAAACATTCCGGATGAAGATCGAGGAAGATTTTTAATACGAGTATTGGATAAAAAAGGTGGTCATGCGACGGGTAGAACTGCTTATTTCTATAAAAACTGGTGGCAAAATGAGGGATCGGCAGATAAAGATGCCGCTAAAATGCTGGTTTTCTCAGCGGATAAGGAAAAGTACAATGTTGGGGAAACAGCCAAGATTACCTTTCCTTCAGGGTCACAAGGAAGGGCATTGATTAGTATCGAAAATGGCACAGATGTAATTGAATCAGTTTGGGTAACCACTCAAAAAGGATTTACCACGGCTGAAATTCCCATTACCAAGGCCATGACTCCAAATGTCTACGCTACCATTTCCTTGTTGCAGCCGCATCAGGTTTCAGAAAACGACTTGCCACTTCGATTGTATGGTACCATTCCGATTTTGGTTGAAGACAAAAACACCAAGTTGGAACCGGTTATCAATATGCCTGAAGAACTAAAACCAGAAAAGTCTTTTACGGTAAAAGTTTCAGAGAAAAATAACAAGGCAATGACTTATACCCTAGCAGTCGTAGAAGAGGGTCTTTTGGACCTAACTAGGTTCCAAACTCCGAATGCTTACAAATCTTTTTATGCTCGAGAAGCTTTGGGTGTAAAGACTTGGGATGTATTTGATGATGTGATTGGTGCCTATGCGGGAAGCATTGATCAAGTATACGCTATTGGTGGTGACGGAAGTGCTGAAAAAGGAAAGAATAAGAAAGCAAACCGATTCAAACCTGTGGTAAAGTTTTTAGGTCCGTTTACCCTAGAAAAGGGAACAACCAAAGAACATAAGATTACCTTACCAAATTACATTGGGGCTGTTCGTACCATGGTTGTAGCAGGTGATGTGAATAATGAGGCTTATGGTAGCCAAGAGAAATCTACGCCGGTTAAAAAACCATTAATGGTATTGGCAACCTTGCCTAGAAAATTATCACCAACAGAAAAAGTAACGCTACCTATTTCTGTTTTTGCGATGGATAAAAAGGTGAAGGAGGTATCTGTGGAGGTAAAAACTACAGACGGACTAAAAGTGCTAAATCAAACCAAGAAATCATTGAGTTTTACCAAACCCGATGAAAAAATGATTTACTTCGATTTAGAAGTTACCCAAGCCAAAGGAATTCACAAGGTAGAGGTTGTCGCCACTGGAAATGGCGAAAAATCTACTTATGAAGTTGAATTGGATGTGGTGAATCCTAATAATGTTACTACCAGAGTAATGGATGTGGAAATTCAGAAAAATTCCAACCAAAATGCCAACTTCGCCACTTTTGGAGTACAAGGAAGTAATAAAGTGATGGTTGAGTTTTCTACCATTCCGTCTATCAATTTCACGGAAAGATTGGCGTATTTGATACAGTATCCACATGGATGTGTGGAGCAAACAACATCTTCTGTTTTCCCGCAATTATTCATGACGGATATCTTCGATTTGGATGCTTCTAAAAAGATGGAAATCCAGAAAAATATTGAAAAAGGAATTGCCCGTTTGGGGAATTTCCAACTACCAAGTGGCGGTTTGAGCTATTGGATGGGAGAGAATTATGTAAGTGATTGGGGTACTAGTTATGCCGGACATTTTATGCTGGAGGCTGAGAAAAAAGGATTCGTTCTTCCGCTTACTTTTAAGAGTAACTTTATTCGTTATCAAAAAGACAAAGCAAGGAATTGGCGACAAAACTACAGCGGATATACCAGTGATTTAGAGCAGGCCTATCGATTGTATACCCTGGCTCTGGCAGGTAGCCCAGATTTATCTTCCATGAACAGATTACGAGAGTTTAAGAAACTGTCTAATGATGCCAAATGGAGATTGGCAGCCGCTTATGCTCTGGCAGGTCAAAACGAAGTAACAAAAGAACTTGTTCGCAATGCGGATTTGAACTTCCAAAGTAAGAATTGGAGGTATTCTTACGGTTCTGAAACACGAAACAAGGCCATGGCATTAGAAACCATGTTGTTGACTAATGATGAGAATATCAGAGAAGTTTCTAAAGAGATTGCCAAAACACTTTCTAGCAAAAAATGGCTAAGTACTCAGACTTCTGCCTACGCCTTGATGTCTATCGGTAAAATGGTAGTGAAGAATGGTGGTAAATCCATGGATCTAAGCTATGCGGTGAACAACAAATCCTCGAAGGTAAAAACAGAAAGCTCCATGGTTCAACGAGAATTAGACATTGTTCAAGGAAGTAATACACTGACCATTACCAATGAGGGAGATAACTTGGTGTTCGCACGAATTATTAATTCTGGAAAACTCCCAGTTGGTCAAGAAGCAGTGGAAAAGAGAGGATTGAGTGTAAAGGTAAGATATGTTGATTTGCAAGGGAAACCAGTGGATGTAAGACGCCTCAAACAGGGTCAAGATTTTAAAGCGGAAGTTTTTGTGAGCAATCCTAAGAATACGACCATCAATGATATTGCCTTGACTCAAATTTTCCCTTCAGGTTGGGAAATAGTCAATACGCGATTTACAGATTTTGGTTCGACAGCCACAAGTACTGCTAGGTATACCGATATCAAGGATGACCGTGTAAACTATTATTTTGACCTCAAAAGATCTAATCGAGCAAAAACAAAGAAGTTCACCGTATTGCTGAATGCTGCCTATTTAGGCAAATATTACCTGCCGGGTGCCCAAGTGGAAGCCATGTATGACAACGATTACTTTGTTAGAACTTCGGGCAATTGGGTTGAAATAATTAAATAACGATTGTTATTGATGATGAGATTCAAACATTTCATCCGGAGGCACAGAAAAAAGTTAGTAGTACTTGCTTTTTTCTGTGTTCTTTATCTTTTTTGTCTTCCCAGCCAGTTATTTACCAAACCGACTTCAACCGTAATTACAAGTAATGATGGACGATTGCTAGGAGCGCTAATTGCCAAGGATGGGCAATGGCGATTCCCGCAGAATGATTCGGTTCCTGAGAAGTTTAAAACCTGTGTGATCTATTTTGAAGACGAATATTTTCGATACCATCCTGGGTTTAATCCTGTGAGTATTTCAAAGGCGTTGTGGGGAAATATTCGGGCATCCAAAGTAAAAAGAGGCGGTAGCACGATTACCCAACAAGTGATTCGCCTTTCTCGCAATGGACAACCAAGAACCTATCTGGAAAAACTTAAGGAATTAATATTAGCAACGCGTTTAGAACTGACCAATTCTAAAGAAAAGATCTTGTCACTTTGGGCTAGCAACGCTCCTTTCGGAGGAAATGTAGTGGGATTAGATGCTGCCTCTTGGCGATACTTTAACAGGCAAGCCAATCAATTGTCTTGGGCAGAATCTGCTACCTTGGCCGTGCTTCCGAATTCACCTAAACTTATTTATCCTGGTAAAAACCAGGAGAGATTACTTCAAAAACGAAATCGCTTGCTAGGAAAACTACTTCAGAAGGAGGTGATTGATAGTTTGACTTATGAGTTGGCATTGCTTGAAGATCTGCCTTCCAAAGCCTTTCGAATTCCGCAAGTAGCACCTCACCTATTACAGAAAATTAATAAGGAAAAGCAAGGGCAATACATCCAGACAACCGTAGATTACGAATTGCAAATAGCATCTAATCAGGTTGTTGCTGATGCTCACAAATCATTGAGTCAAAATCAAATTCACAATATGGCAGTATTGATTTTGGATGTCAAATCAAAGAAAGTATTGAGCTACGTAGGCAACACTCCAACCACATTAGAGCATCAGAAAGATGTTGATATCATTGACAAACCTAGAAGTACAGGAAGTATTTTAAAGCCTTTTCTTTATGCCGCTATGTTAGATAGTGGAGCGTTGCTACCTGAAATGCTCGTGGCGGATGTACCAACCAACTATGGAAGTTACCAACCTGAAAATTTCAGCAAATCTTTTGCCGGAGCCATATCGGCCAAAGCCGCTTTAGCCCGGTCGTTGAATGTTCCAACTGTTCGACTTTTACGGCAGTTTGGCCTAGAGAAATTTCATAATTATTTGATGAAAATGGGCCTCAGAGACTTGAAGCAAGATCCGAATCATTACGGACTTACCTTAGCCCTTGGAGGGGCCGAAAGTAATCTTTGGGATTTGTGTAAAAGTTATGCAGCGATGGCATCTACAGTGAATCATTATACCCAGAATTCGAGCCGATATTTTAAAAATGAATTTACCGAACCTACCTTTTACGAGAATCAAAAGATTTATTTAGGTGAAAAATCCTTTGAAAAAAATGTCTTTGATGCGGCTTCTATCTACTTAACTTTTGAAAGTATGAAAGAGGTTATAAGACCAGATAATCAAGGGAATTGGGAGTTTTTTGAAAGTTCGAAAAAAATTGCATGGAAGACAGGAACTAGTTTCGGATTTAGAGATGCCTGGGCCATTGGAGTGAACAAAGATTATGTGGTCGGGGTTTGGGTTGGCAATGCTGACGGCGAAGGTCGTCCTGGTTTGGTAGGAGTTCAAGCGGCGGCTCCCATTTTATTTGATGTTTTTGATCGACTTCCAAATGCCGAATGGATGGATACTCCTTTTGACGAAATGAAGGAAATCGAGGTTTGCCAAAAGAGCGGTTTTCGAGCTTCAACAATCTGTGAGGATAAAAAATTTATGTACGTTCAAAAAACCGGAATGAAAACAAGGCCTTGTCCATATCACAAATTGATAAACCTTGACCTATCTGAAAACTATCAGGTAAATACCAGTTGCGAGCAGTTAGAAAATATCAAACAGAAGTCATGGTTTGTTTTACCTCCCTTGATGGAGTTCTATTACAAACAACAAAATCCCTTTTACAAATCAATACCCAAGTTCAAATCCAATTGCCTTGAAGAATCTTTGAATGAAATGCGATTCATTTATCCTACGCAGGCAAGTACGGTTTTCCTACCCAAGGATTTTGATGGCAAAAAGAATGATTTGATTTTAAAGGTAGCACACTCCAACAAAGAGGCGACTTTGTACTGGTATGTGAATAATGAATTCAAGAATTCTACCAATGAATCTCATGAGATTGCCTTACAAATAAAACCCGGTAATTACCTCATTACAGTAGTGGACGATTTAGGCAATGAAATTCGGCGAAAAATTGAAGTAAAAGACTAATTCTTACGGTTTTATTAACAACCGTTTACACTTATTTTATTCATTTTTGCATACCGCAGATTTTAGAGGTATTTTTAGCATTTTAAGCAAGTTTTATCAACCATGAGAATTTACCCCATAGAGACTGGAAATTTTAAGCTAGATGGAGGAGCCATGTTTGGCGTGGTCCCTAAGTCATTGTGGCAACGAACCAATCCGGCGAATGCCAATAACATGATTGATATGAGCATGCGTTGCATGCTTGTGGAAGATGGTGATAGATTGGTACTTATTGATACGGGTTTAGGAAGCAAACAATCTGAGAAATTCTTCAGTTACTACTTCCTTTTTGGAGATTTTTCTTTGGACGCTTCATTGGCGAAATATGGGTTTCACAGAGATGATATTACCGATGTATTTTTGACCCATTTGCACTTTGATCATTGTGGTGGGGCGATAGAAAGACAAGGAGAATTGTTAAAACCAGCTTTTAAGAACGCAAAGTTCTGGTCGAATGCCAATCATTGGAAATGGGCAACTGAGCCCAACGCTCGAGAGAAAGCGTCCTTTCTAAAAGAGAATATTTTGCCAATTGAAGAAAGTGGTCAATTGAATTTCATTGGTGAAAATCCAATGGATCAAATCGGATTCGATGTCGTTTTTGCAGACGGGCATACCGAAAAACAAATGCTTCCTAAAATTAGGTACCAGGATAAAACGATTGTGTTTATGGCTGATTTGTTGCCTACAGTTGGACACATTCCATTGCCTTATGTGATGGGCTATGATACGAGACCCTTACTTACCTTAGAGGAAAAGGCGGCATTTTTAAACGAGGCTGCAGATCAGGAGTATTACTTATTTCTAGAGCACGATGCTTATAATGAGCTTTGTACGGTACAACATACCGAAAAAGGAGTTAGATTAAATCAAACCTATAAATTTACAGACATATTTAATTAAAGATGATAGACATGAAAGTTATGAAACACGTTTTTTATACTATGCTGATTGCATTTGTATTTGCAAGTTGTAAATCAATTACTTCGATTCCTGTACCCAATGGTTCGGACGTTACGATTGATATTCCTGCTAAAAAAGGACCTTTATCAGACGAAGCAAAGAACGCTTGGAAAGATGCCGACATTGCAACTGATTCAATTGCAGGGATGAGTGTTGGTAAGGCCTACGACTTCTTTAAAGGAAAAGAAGGCGTACCGGTAATCGTAGGGATTGCTGATTCGGGAGTTGACGTAGAGCACGAAGATTTAAAAGATGTGGCTTGGGTAAACGCCAAAGAGATTGCAAATAACGGAAAAGACGATGATAACAATGGATATGTAGATGATATCCACGGTTGGAATTTCCTTGGAAATAAAGATGGAAAAATTGTAAATGCCGATCAATTAGAAATTACGAGAATCGTAAAGATGGGTATGGACAAATTCGGAAATAAAAAGGCTTCAGAAATTACTGATGAAGATAAAGCCGCTTTTGAAGAATACTTGAAAATTAAGGAAAAGTATGACAAAGTAGCCAAAGCAAAAGAGCAAGAAATTGCCAATTTAAAAGGAACACAAACGCGAATCAATCAGTTAGAGGAAAGCTTCAAAGCTGTAGGTAAGGCTTTAGGAAAAGAGGACTTTACTTTGGATGAAGTAAAAAACATGCAATCCGAAGATTTAGGGTTGGTTCAGAAAAAGAATGAGGTTGCCATGATTATGGGTAGAGGTATGAAAATGGCTGATCTTATGAGTTACAAGAAAGACTTGAACGAATACTTGACCAGTCAAATCAATGGAAAAAGTTATGACCTTGATTTTGACGCCCGTCAGACTTTAGGAGACGATTTATATGACATCAATGATAAGAACTACGGAAATAACAATGTGATTGGCTCAAAGAAATTAGAGAGTCATGGTACACACGTAGCCGGAATTGTTGCAGCTTCTAGAAACAATGGTAAGGGAATGAACGGTGTGGCCAACAACGTAAAAATCTTAACCGTAAGAGTTGTTCCAGATGGTGATGAGCACGATAAAGATGTTGCTTTAGGAATTCGATATGCAGTAGACAATGGAGCAAAAATCATCAACACAAGCTTCGGGAAAGCCTACTCCCCAAATAAACAATGGGTATTTGACGCCATTAAATATGCAGCGAAAAATGATGTTTTAATTGTAAATGCTGCGGGTAACGATTCTAAAAATATTGATGTTGAAAAGACTTATCCGAATGACTCAGAAGATTTGGTTACTGAAATTGCGGATAATGTATTAACAGTTGGTGCAAACAGCTTGTTTTACGACAAAAGATTGCCTGCTAGTTTTACCAACTATGGAAAGAAAAATGTAGATGTTTTTGCACCAGGAGTAGCAATTTATTCTACCATTCCAAGTGACGAGTATGCACAAAAAGGAGGAACCTCTATGGCAGCTCCTGCTGCAGCTGGTGTTGCCGCATTGGTGCGGTCTTACTATCCACAATTATCAGCTTCTCAAGTGAAGCATATTTTAATGAACTCAGGAACCAAGGTAAACTTTAAGGTCATCAAGCCAGGCAGTGCGAACAGAAATAACCCGAATGGTGAGTTGGTTCCTTTTGCAGACCTATCAGTTTCTGGAAGAATTGTAAACGCATACAATGCCTTAAAAATGGCAGACCAAATAGTTAACGGTAAATAATCGAAAATCGATAGAATGAAGAAAATAATTATTGCATTTTTTGGGCTGATCGTAATGTCTTGCGCCCAAACCAAACAGTCTACTTCGTATTCCTACAAAAAGGTAATCACCAAAGAAACCACCTATTGGCAACAAGAGGTTGATTACACGATGGATATTGATGTAGATGTAGAGAACTATCAGTACAAAGGGAAACAAAAATTGGTATACACTAATAATTCTCCAGATGAATTAAACAAGGTGTTTTACCATTTGTATTTCAATGCCTTTCAACCAGGATCTCAAATGGATGTGAGGTCTTTAAATATTGCCGATCCAGATCGTCGAGTAAGAGATCGCATCAGCAAGTTGGAACCCAATGAAATCGGATACATCAAGGTGAATACCTTGACTCAAGATGGTGCTGCTGTTTCTCACGAAACCGTAGGAACGATTCTAGAAGTAACCTTAAACAAACCGATCAAATCAGGTGATTCAGTAATCTTTGAAATGCAGTTTGATGCACAAGTTCCACTTCAAATTCGTAGATCTGGTAGAACAAGTAAAGAAGGTATCGCCCTGTCTATGGCGCAATGGTACCCTAAACTAGCCGAATATGATTTCGAAGGATGGCACACACCTCCTTACATTGCCAGAGAGTTTCACGGTGTATGGGGAGACTTTGACGTAACCATTCATATCGATAGAGATTATACCATTGGCGGTACAGGATATTTACAGAACCCGCAGGAGGTTGGGCATGGTTATGAAGACAAGACCAAACCTTTAAACCTGCCAAAAGGGAAGAAGTTAACTTGGCATTTTAAAGCTCCAGAAGTTCATGATTTTATGTGGGCTGCTGATAACGAGTACAATCATGATATCCTTACCATGGATAATGGTATCGATTTGCATTTCTTCTACAAGAGAACCTTGGAAGAAAAGTATTTGAAGAACTGGAAAGAGGTTCAGCCAAAAACAGCTGAATTGATGAAATTCTTCAGTGAGAATGTCGGACAATATCCGTACAAACAATACTCAGTAGTACAAGGTGGTGATGGTGGTATGGAGTATGCCATGTCGACCTTGGTAACTGGTAAACGAAGTTTTAGAAGTTTGTTTGGTGTTACGGCACACGAAATGGCTCATACTTGGTTCCAATTTTTGTTGGCAACCAATGAAAGTTTACACCCTTGGATGGACGAAGGATTTACCAGCTACATCTCCAACCGCGCGGAAGACAAAATTTTAAATGAGAACAGTGCGAATCCGCATGCTGGTTCTTACAGAGGATATCGAACTATTGTAGCCAGAGGCTATGAAGAATCATTATCTACCCATGCTGATCGTTACAATACCAATTGGGCCTATGGTACAGCCAGTTATTCAAAAGGAGCCATTTTCTTAGCACAATTGGAATATGTGATTGGTGCCGATAATGTAAATAAAGGATTGAAGAAGTACTTTGATGATTTCAGTTTTAAGCACCCAACACCAAACGATATCAAACGTAGCATGGAGAAGGTTTCTGGTATCCATCTGGATTGGTATTTGAATGAATGGACGCAAACCACCCATACCATTGATTATGGTGTGAAATCTGTAGATGGTAAAACTATTACATTAGAACGTAAGGGTCAAATGCCAATGCCAGTAGATGTATCGGTAACTTATACGGATGGATCTACCGAGGAATTCAATATTGCCTTGGAAATTATGAGAGGTAATAAACCTACATCTGCAACCATTCTAAAAGACTGGGGATGGGCTTATCCGACCTATAGTTTTGATGTTAGCAAAGAAGTAAAATCTGTACAAATTGATAAAAGCGGATTCATGGCCGACATCGATTTGACAAACAATAAGTTCGAAGTGAAATAAGAATTTCAAACGGAAACAGACTAAAAAACCACAAGCTCGCTTGTGGTTTTTTTATTGATAAGTTCGTCAATTTTTTCATTAGGAATGAAGCCTTTTAACATGAGGAAGATTCCGAAGACAATCAGAATTATTCCCATAATTCGCTTTATTCTGAACACCACTTCATTGGTGAGTTTTTTCTTGAGTTGTTTGGCTAAAAAAATCTTTCCTAAATCGGTGATGAAATAGCCCGCAATAATAACCGAGAAGTATAAAAATATAGCACCCTCATTCATGTTTAAGGTAGGTCCGATGACGAGGACTGTACCCAACCAAAAAGCCAGGACACCAATATTGATGAAGTTCAGAAAGAAGCCTTTTAATAACAACCCCAAATAATTGTTTTTCATCGGAACTTCCAAGATTTCTGAGGTGTCCATTGATCCTTTCTTGTTCTCTTTATCGATGTATGTGATGAGTCCATAAATAATCATCACCAATCCTCCAATAAAAAATAGCCGCGGATCGTCCTTGATTTTTTCCAGTAAAGATCTACTTCCGTAATAAGAAATTAAGATAAAGGTTATATCACCCAGGATAACCCCAATATCAAAGGCAATAGCTGCCTTAGCTCCTTTGAGGATACTGGTTTTTAAAAGCATAAAAAAAACAGGACCAATCATGAAGGCCATGAAAAATCCTATTAAAAATGCGTTCTTATAATGATATAATTCCATATTCTTTGAACAAAAATACGGATTTATACATCATCAAAATCTACTTTTAAAGTTGTTGTAGTTGGATGCGCTTGACAGGTTAAAATATAACCTTCTTCAACTTCGGCATCCGTTAGGATACTATTTTTTACCATTACGGCTTTACCTTCGGTCACTTTGGCTAAGCATGAACTGCATACACCACCTTGACAGGAATAAGGAGCATCAACATCATTTCTTAAACTTGCGGCAAGCACATTATCGGTTTTGTCCATGTCAAATGAAAACACCTCATCATCAAGCAGTATTTCAACCTTGCAAGATCCATCATTAATTTGCTCAGTAGCTTCCTCATCCGCAGAAACCGAGAATAACTCAAAATGAACTTGATCTTTGTCAAATCCGTTTTCTTGTAGCGTATCTGATACGGTATTGATCATTTCTTCCGGTCCGCATAAAAAGGCAGCATCAAAAGAAAGGTCTTTGTATTTGTTTTTTACAAATAGGTTGGTCAATCCCTTATCAATTCTTCCAAACTTGCCGTCAGGATTTCGTTCTCTAGAGTACACATATTCTAAGTTGAAATTAGAGTTTGCTTCAGTCAATGCATTCAACTCATTATAGAACATGGTATCTGCAACAGACCTGTTTCCGTAGATCAAGGTAAATGTTGCTGATGGCTGTTTTTCCAAAGTATCTTTTACCATGGATAAAATCGGCGTGATTCCACTTCCCGCTGCCACAGCGAGATAGTTTTTGTTTGCTTCCGGATTCAATAAAAATCTTCCTTCTGGCGGCGCAACTTGTAAAGAATCTCCTGCTTTGAAATTGTCAACAGCGTCTACTGAAAATGTTCCGTCTGGAACCTTTTTAATGGCTACGCGTAGCTCACCAGAATTGGGAGCTGAACAAATTGAGTAAGCCCTTCTGATGGTCTCTCCGTTAATTTCTTTTTGCAGGGTGATGTATTCACCAGCAGTAAAAGAAAAGGTCTCCTTAAGGTTAGTAGGGATATCAAACAACACAGAAACCGCCTGAGCGGTCTCTTGTTTTATTTCTTTAATTGAAATGTCATAAAAATCTGGCATCGTCTTTCTTTCGTATTACAATAAATTGTGACTAATTAAGTATTCAGCAATCTGAATAGTGTTCGTTGCCGCACCCTTTCTTAGGTTGTCGGAAACGATCCACAAATTTAACGTATTTTCCTGAGACTCATCTCGACGAATTCTTCCGACAAACACCTCGTCTTTATCATTCGCATAAAGTGGCATTGGGTATAAATTATTCGCCACGTCATCTTGAACAACAACTCCTGGAGTTTCGGATAGCAATTGACGTACTTCTGCTAAATCGAAGTCATTTTCAAATTGAACATTCACAGCTTCAGAGTGCCCACCGTCAGTCGGAATGCGCACTGCAGTGGCAGTAAGTGTGAAAGATTCATCTCGCAATATTTTTTTGGGTTCTTTAACCAATTTCATTTCTTCTTTGGTATATCCATTTTCCATAAAAATATCACAATGCGGCAAGGCATTTCGTCCGATTTTATGCGGATAAGCCATTTCTCCTTCTATACCAGCTTCCTCATTCGCTAACTGTTGTACCGCTTTTACACCCGTACCAGAAACCGACTGGTAGGTAGAAACCACTACGCGTTTCATTTTGTATTTTTTATGTAATGGAGCTAAGGCCATCACCAATTGAATGGTTGAACAATTCGGATTGGCGATAATTTTATCTTCTTTGGTTAATACATCGCCATTGATTTCTGGAACTACCAACTTCTTATCTGGTTCCATTCGCCAAGCAGAAGAATTATCAATAACGGTGGTTCCAACGGCTGCAAATTTTGGAGCCCACTCTAAAGAGGTGCCTCCTCCCGCAGAGAACAATGCCAAATCTGGCTTCAAATCTACTGCCTTTTCTAAGGTAGTTACGTAATAGGGATTTCCTTCAAAAAGGATTTCTTTTCCTTCAGATCTTGCGGAAGCAACGGGGATTAATTCTGTGATAGGAAGCTTTCTTTCTGCTAGTACTTTTAGCATTACATTTCCTACCATTCCTGTTGCACCAACGACTGCTACTTTCATGTTTTAAAATTTAGACTGCAAAGATGGCAAATTCAGCGATAAAAGAATTTCTAATTCCCATAAATCTAAGGGCTTAGAAAAAATTTCACCAAATAAAAAAATCATGTTTAAAATTAAACTTCTCAAAAAAAGTCTAATTTTGTACCCTGATTTATCAATCAACAAAATAGAACGCAAAATTAAATTGGTATAGCATGCAACTGTACAATAAATTAAGCGCTAAAGAAAGAGCTGCACTAATAGATGAAGCTGGAAAAGACAGATTAACGATTTCTTTTTATCAGTATCATCACATTCAAAATCCACAATTATTTAGAGACAAGCTGTTTATCGAGTGGGATAAACTTGAAGTATTAGGAAGAACCTATGTTTCCTATGAAGGTATTAATGCCCAGATTTCAATTCCGGCTGAGAACTTCAACGCATTAAAAGAACAATTGGATAGCATTTCCTTTTTAAAGGACATTCGATTGAATGTAGCCGTTGAACAAGACAACAAGTCTTTTTTGAAATTGAAGGTGAAGGTTCGTAACAAAATTGTTGCAGACGGATTGAATGATGATACGTTTGATGTTACCAATATTGGAGTTCACGTGAATGCCAAAGAGTTTAATGAATTGCTGAGTGATCCGAACACCGTTTGTGTGGATATGCGAAACCATTACGAAAGTGAAATTGGTCATTTTGATGGTGCTGTTACTCCTGATGTTGACACCTTCCGTGATTCTTTGGACATCATTGAAGAGGATTTGAAGGGGCATAAAGAAGACAAGAATCTTTTGATGTATTGTACAGGCGGAATTCGTTGTGAAAAGGCATCGGCTTATTACAAGCACAAAGGATTCAAAAATGTTTTTCAACTTGAAGGCGGAATCATTGAATATACCCGACAAGTAAAATCCGAAGGCATTGAAAATAAGTTTATTGGGAAGAATTTTGTTTTTGATCACCGACGATCAGAACGAATATCCGAGGATGTGATTTCCAACTGTCATCAATGCGGAAAACCATGTGATACGCATACCAATTGTGCCAATGAGGCTTGCCATTTATTGTTCATTCAATGCGACGAATGCGCTGAGAAAATGGAAAATACTTGTTCAGAAGAATGTCAAGATATCATTCACTTGCCTTTTGAAGAGCAAAAAACATTGCGCAAAGGAACGCACAATAGCAATAAGATTTTTAAAAAAGGACGATCTCCTAAATTGAAGTTTAAGAACTGATTCCAGTTTTTAATGATACCGATGAAACCTCAGTTTATTGATGTTTTTTTATGCCCTTTTACTACTGATTTTTGGATAGATGGAAGCAGCGGAGCTGGATTTTTTAATCTTTCACTTCTCAATCGATTTTCCTATATTTACTGACTATACGTTATCAAAATTAAGTGTTTGATAATCAATTCATGAACATAGACAAGCGCAAGCTTTCTTAAAATATATTTACTTACATGGCATGTGGAAGTTGTGGTACATCTGAAAACGGTGTGCCTAGAGGTTGTAAAAGTAATGGTAATTGCGGTACAGGAACATGCGGAAGCGGAAGTGAAAAACTAGCGGTTTTTGATTGGCTTTCTAACATGACCTTGCCTTCTGGACAAGAGCGTTTTCACATTTTTGAAATTCGTTTTAAAAATGGCAGAAAACACTTTTTTAAAAATGTGAATAATCTTTCTTTACGAATTGGTGACATTGTCGCCGTTGAAGGTTCTCCTGGACATGATGTTGGGGTGGTTTCTCTAGCGGGTGAGTTGGTGAAAGTCCAAATGAAAAAGAGGAAGGTAGATCCTGAATCTCCAGATTTAAAAAAGATCTATCGAAAAGCCTCACAAAAGGATATCGATATCTGGCAAAAAGCAAGAGATCGGGAATTAGAGACACAGCGAATCGGAAGAGAAATTATCAGTCGCCTCGGATTAGAAATGAAGCTTTCTGATGTAGAGTTCCAAGGTGATAATAACAAGGCTACTTTTTATTACACCGCTGATGGTCGGGTTGATTTTAGACAGCTCATTAAAGAATTAGCTAGTGAGTTTTCCATTCGAGTTGAAATGAAACAAGTGGGTGCAAGACAAGAGGCCGCTCGACTTGGAGGTGTGGGGTCTTGCGGACGCGAATTGTGCTGTTCTACATGGCTAACCGATTTCAGAAAAGTAACCACTTCTGCAGCGAGATACCAGCAACTGTCTTTGAATCCTTCAAAGTTAGCCGGACAATGCGGAAAGTTGAAATGTTGTTTGAATTTTGAGCTCGACACTTATTTAGATGCGCTCAAGTCATATCCGAAGCAAGATACAGTGCTTCAAACGGTAAACGGGAATGCCGTTTTTGTAAAAATGGACATCTTTAAGAAGTTGCTTTGGTATACCTACAAAGATGAATCGTTTAAATGGTATAAATTGACTTTAGATCAGGTTCATGAGATTATTGAACTCAATAAAAAGAATAAAAAAGCGTCACCTTTAGAAGAGTATGAAGGCGATGTTGTTACTGAAAAGAAATTGACTTTTGAAGATTCAGCAGGTGAGGATAGTTTGACCCGATTTGATACGCCAAAACGAAGAAGAAACAAACGTCGTAAAAAGAAAAAGCCACAGAATGAGAAGGTTGCGACGTCAAATAGTGGGCAAAAAAAACAGCAGCAAAATCAACAGAAGAATCAGCAAAATCAGCAAAAGGCGAAATCAAATAACAGAAATCGAAACAAAAGAAGAAGACCAAACCGAAAACCTAACAATGATAAAAAGTAGAAAACTCTTTCTGTTATCACTTTTCTTGTTGGTCCTTTTTGAATCCTGTGATTCATCCATCGAATTTATCGATTTTAAATCGGTAAACAACACCACTTGGACCACTGAAGATACCCTTGCGTTTTCTTTTGCTGTTGAGGATACCATCACTCCAAAAAATTTGTTTCTGCATATACGAAACAATAAGGATTATGAGTTCAATAATTTGTTTGTAATAACGAAATTAAAGTTTCCAAACAATCAAGTGATTATTGACACCCTGCAGTATGAAATGGCCGATAAAAATGGCAAGCTTCTTGGTGATGGCTTATCGTCAATCAAGGAAAGTAAATTGTTTTACAAAGAGAATAAAGTATTTCCGGTTTCGGGAACGTATACAATGAGCGTTTATCAAGCCATGCGAAGGCAAGGTGATATTGCATCAACCAGTTTGAATGGCGTAAATGAAATCGGTTTTAGCATAGAAAAAAGAAACTAAAAACTAACATGAAAAAAGACAGCAAATCAAATTTTAAAAAATTCCTTTTCTGGTTTTGGGGACTTTTATTGGCAGGCCTAGGATCTGTTTTATTGCTTTTTTTCTT
>CAYFJL010000012.1:0-32988 GCA_964343335.1 uncultured Polaribacter sp.
TTCTTATCTCAAAATTATCTCATTATTAAATCATTGTAAACAAAAGCAGCTATTTAATAATTATGATTATTTTTGGTTACATACTCATAATACAAATGAAAAAAAAGGACATTAAGATTCTTCTTGTTGATGACGAACCCGATATTCTAGAAATCGTTGGGTACAACTTAAAAACTGAAGGTTATCAAATATTTACGGCGAACAATGGAGCAGAAGCTATTAAAACTGCAACAAAAATCAATCCGCATCTCATTCTGTTAGACATCATGATGCCTGAAATGGACGGAATTGAAGCCTGTGAGAAGATTCGAAAAATTCCTGCGCTAGAAAGCGTCATCATTGCCTTTTTAACGGCTCGAGGAGAAGATTATTCACAGGTAGCGGGTTTTGAAGCTGGTGCTGATGATTACATCACCAAACCCATCAAACCAAAGGTTTTGGTGAGCAAGATTAAATCACTATTAAGACGTCTAAAATCAAAAGAAGAAACAGTTGAAACAACAGCCATTGGCGATATAATTATCGATAGAGATGAGTATGTTGTGCACAAATCAGGGAAGCGCATCAATCTTCCAAGAAAAGAATTTGAATTACTTAGTTTATTAACCTCAAAGCCTGGAAAAGTATTCAAACGAGAGGTTATTTTAGATAAAGTTTGGGGAAATGAAGTTGTTGTTGGTGGAAGAACCATAGACGTTCATATTCGAAAACTTCGTGAAAAAATTGGTGACAATCATTTTAAAACGGTGAAAGGCGTCGGTTATAAATTTGTTCTGGAAGGAGTAGACAAATAATCCGTCCATGAAATTCAAAAAGAAAACCTACAACTATGCGTTTTGGTCGGCAGCATACCTGACCTTATTAAGTGGTGTTCTTTTTTTAACTCATGTATTACTGGAAAAGCACCTTGGTCCAATCGGCCTTCTAATTGCCTTTTTCATTCTTTTTATTATTTCATTTTTCATCATCCAGTACCGTGCTGAAAATTTTATTTATAAAAGACTTCGAAGGATTTATGAGGAAATATCATTCTTAGATGTTGAGGACTTAAATAGAGAGTCAAAAACCACTGACATTGAAGAAATTTCGAAAAGTGTACGTGAGTTTGCTGAAGACAAACGGCTTGAAATCAAAAGTTTGACAGAAAGGGATTCTTTCCGAAGGGATTTTTTAGGAAATGTTGCCCATGAATTAAAAACCCCTTTATTTACGGTTCAGGGATATATACTTACACTTATGGAAGGTGCCGTAAATGACAAGCAACTTCGCACCAAGTATTTAGATCGCGCTAATAAAGGCGTAGAACGATTGGTTTCTTTGATCAAGGATTTGGATATGATTTCCAAATTAGAAAGAGACGGAATCAAATTAAATATTGAAGTCTTTAATATTCTTGAACTTGTGCAATCGGTTTTTGATCTTTTTGAAATGAAAGCTAAAAAACGCAACATTACCCTTCAGTTTGATAAAGTTTATGAGTTCCCAGTATTCGTAAAAGGTGATTTAGAAAAAATTGAACAAGTCTTGATCAACCTAATTGTAAACTCCATCAAATATGGAACTCCAGGTGGAACCACAGTAGTTGGTATTGAAGACTACAATTCCCAAAAATTCATTGTCAAAGTAGTGGATAATGGTGAAGGCATCCAACAAGAACACCTAAGCCGATTGTTCGAACGCTTTTATAGAGTTGACAGTAGTAGATCACGAGATCAAGGAGGTTCTGGACTAGGATTATCGATTGTAAAACACATCGTTGAAGCCCACGATGAAAATATCTTGATAAAAAGCAGCTATGGTGAAGGATCTGAATTTTCCTTTACCCTTCAGAAAGCGCAATAAGCTATTTCAAATCGAACCCGATATCTTTCCTATAGTTCATCTTTTCAAAACTAATTTTCGAAATATTGGTGTAACTTTTTTCCAAGGCCTCTTCAATAGTATCTCCGAAGGAAGTTATAGCCATCACACGACCTCCACTGGTAACCACAGTGTCACCATACAACTTTGTTCCGGCGTGAAAAACCAATGACCCTTCTACTCCTTCAAGACCGGTAATCGATTTTCCTTTTTCATAAGCTTCAGGATAACCGCCAGAAACTAACATTACCGTTGTTGCGGTTTTCTCATTGACTACAAAATCTTTTTGATCTAAGGTTTGGGCTCCTACAGCCTCAAAAATTTCTACCAAATCGCTTTCAATACGCGGTAAAACCACTTCGGTCTCAGGATCTCCCATACGAACGTTGTATTCAATAACATACGGGTCGCCACCGACATTCATTAAACCAATAAATATAAAACCTTTATAATCCAAACCATCTTTCTGTAAGCCTTCAACGGTAGGAATAATGATTCGAGACTCTACCTTATCGATGAAATCTTGATCAGCAAAAGGCACGGGTGAAATAGCGCCCATACCTCCAGTATTCAAACCTACATCACCTTCACCAATTCGTTTGTAATCCTTAGCTGAGGGTAAAATTTTATAGTTTTTTCCATCGGTTAAAACAAAAACAGAAAGTTCTATGCCTTTTAAGAACTCCTCAATAACAACAGTCGTAGAAGCATTGCCGAACTTGGCATTTTCTAGCATCTCTTGAAGTTCATTTTTGGCTTCTTGGAGAGAATCTAAAATCAAAACACCTTTCCCAGCAGCCAAGCCATCAGCTTTTAATACATAAGGTGCGTCTAATGTTTCTAAAAACTCAAATCCTTGTGCGAGAGAATCCTTGGTAAAAGATTGGTACCTCGCCGTAGGGATGTTGTATTTCTCCATGAAAATCTTGGAAAACTCCTTACTTCCTTCCAATTGAGCTGCGTCCTTTGACGGTCCAATTACATTTATGTTTTGAAGCTCATTGTCATTTTTGAAGAAGTCATAAATACCTTGAACCAGTGGTGCTTCTGGGCCTACCACAACCATCTCGATATTGTTATTAATCACAACGTTTTTTACAGCATCAAAATCTGAAATGTCTATAGCCAGGTTTTGACCTAAAACCGCCGTACCTGCATTTCCAGGCGCAATAAATAATTGCTCGACTTTAGAACTTTGTGAAATTTTATAAGCAAAGGTGTGTTCTCTTCCTCCCGAACCTAAAACAAGGATATTCATAAGCTAGTTTGAATTGAATTGCAAATATAGATTTAAAATCCGAGGCTATCGAAAGCCCCATTTTAAAAAATATAAAAAAGAGGAATAGAGATGAATCAATAGCAATTTAAAGCTTTGTGTAGAACCTCTACGGTGTTCATGAACAATGGAAACCTCTGGATAATAGATGGCCTTCAAACCCTCTTCGTCAATCCTCCTACACAAATCGGCATCCTCCATGTACAGAAAAAACCGTTCGTCAAATCCGCCTAAAGATTTCAAAACATCTGTTTTAAAAAGCATAAAGCAACCATGAATGAATTCAGGATAAAAGCTTTTATTACTTGCAACAGATTCTCGATACTCATCTTGAATAGTCAAACGATTCGAAAATTTCAATCTACGATTCAACAGGGTCTTAGTTTTAGGATGCTTTCGGCACAAAAACTGAACGCTTCCATCTGTATTAAGAACTCTAGGAGTGATAAAAGCCAGGTTGTCATCGGTTGAAAGTTTAGGAATAAGAGAATTCAAAATTTCAGGATCAAAATCAACATCCGGATTCAGAATCAAGTGGTAATCGCTATCAATTTTAGGAAGAATAAGGTTATGTGCCTTTCCAAAACCGATGTTCTCATCATTGAACATATAAGTCAATTGAGTATGAAATTCATCAAACTCCTTAGTTGGATTAGGGGAATTGTCAATTAGGAATACTTGAAAATTTAAGGCAGATTTTAGCAGTGACTCTAGCCTGGGTATCAATCGGTTTTTATCCTCTTGATAGATGACAATTGAAACCGATATTTTTCCGTCTGTTAACATTAATATGCATTTTCGTCCCCTTTGAAAACATTCATCGTAGTTTGAATGATAATTTTCAAATCTAAAAGGAATGACCAGTTTTCAATATAAAAAATATCCAGACGTACTCTATTCTTGATATCGGATTTCTTCTTGATCTCTCCACGATAACCACTCACCTGTGCCAGTCCCGTGATTCCAGGTTTCATCAAATGTCTTTTTAGGTAATCGTCAACTTCCTTCTGATATTCCAAGGATAAACTTTCCAAATGAGGTCTTGGTCCAACCACGCTCATATCTCCTCGTAAAACATTAAAAAACTGCGGGAGTTCATCAATACTTGTCCGACGCATAAAAGCCCCAATTCGAGTTACACGTGAATCACCTTTAGTCGCATGGACCTTATCGGAATTTTCATTCATTCTCATGGATCGAAACTTGTAGCAAATGAAGGGGTCAGTATTCAATCCTTCTCTAGGCTGCCTGAATAATACTGGCCCTCGTGATTCCAGTTTGATTAGAATCCACAGCAAAGGATACAACCAAGAAAGTAAAAAGATGATAATGAATAGTGAAAAACCAATATCGAAAAAGCGTTTGATGTAGTAATTCTCTTCAAACTCAAAGGGTAATTTCTTGACATTAACAACCAACAAAGAATCATCATAGAACTCTACTTTTTGGTCTTTACTGTACAATTCTGATGAATTGGGAATTAGTTTGATGACCATATCTTTTTCGTTGGCAATCTTCTTTAATTCCGTGATTTTATCTTTGGAAAGTGAGGAAATGGAACAATACATTTCATCCACGACATTTTCATTCAAATAATCATTGACTTCATCAACTTTTCCCAAAAATTCACTGTGCTTGTTGGCTCTGTTTGAAAAAAATCCTTGGTAACGATACCCCAAATTTGATTTGCTTTTAAAAAGCTTGATAATGTTTTTGGAGGATTCATCAAACCCAATTACAATCGTGGTTCGATAGTTCTTTCCAATGGAACGGTATTTTTGGAGCAAAAAGAACCAGGTAATTTTCGAAATGGAAATAGCTCCCACAATCGAAACTAGAACAACAAATTGATTCCCAACCATGACGCCTTCCCTAAAGATTCCGAAAAAGGCAAAATAACCGAGAATGAAAATAATGAACTGTCGGAACAGCAAAGTGAATACCCGCAACAATTGCGTATAACGATGAACTCTGTAAAACTTTAGGAAATAACTACTGATCAGCCAAAAGATACTGATGTAGGATAAAAACAAGGTATTTAAGTAATTGCTATCAAAAACTAGAAATGCAATTAGATTGATAAGAAATACATCAAAAATTACCTGTAATGGCCTTATAAAGTGGGAGTACCGATGCTTCAAAAAATATTATTTGATCCTTTTGTATCCAGTTTTTTTATAAACTAAATGTACGGTCAAAAAAACAGACATCAAAATTAAGCTGATTAAATAATTTTTCTTTAAAAATTTTACATAAAATTTATAATTTTCAGCTATTAACTCAAATTTATTCTTACTTAGGGAATTATTTGAGGTTCTGTAAAAAGCTAACGGTTCAGTCAAGCAATGAGCGCAATCAGTCTTTTCTAACAAATTAAACCACAAACCCCAGTCCTGTCTGCGTCTATATTCTGGCATAAATATTTTACCGATCCTTTGAGAGTCATAAATCACCGTTAAAGTTTTTATGTAATTATTAAAAATCAGTTTATTCCTATTAATCTTTTCGGGGGGACAGATAATTTTTATTGGTTTGTCTTCACTATTTAACTCATAAAAATATGAAAAGGAGAATTCGCTTTTATTCTTGACCATAAATGATAATTGCATTTTCAACTTTTCTTCTGCCCAATAATCGTCACTATCAAGAAAAGCAATAAATCTTTCTGAACTATTTTCAATTCCTATATTTCTTGCTATCCCTGCTCCGACATTTTTTTCAAGAAAAATCGCTTTAATTCTGTCATCAATCTTAAGATATTGCTCGATAATTTCCTTTGAATTATCAGTAGAATAGTCATCAATTAAAATTAGTTCCCAATTGTGAAATGTTTGGAGAAGAACCGAATCAATACACTTTTTGAGATATTGCTCAGAATTGAAAACAGGAGTAATTATGGAAACCATTTAAGTCGTTCTCGGTTTTTATTATAAACCAAGGCAAATATAAAACTAAAATAAAGTAATCCCCATTGTCGAAAAAGAATAGATTCAAATAATGAATTAAATATTATGCTAAAAATTAAAACTAATTCTAATGTGTTCAATTTCCATCTTTTATAGTTTATAATCGGTTTAAAAATCATATTAACTAACGCAAATAAGCCAATTATTCCACCATCAAATAATGACTGTAAAAATTGATTATGAGCGTTGAAATAAACACCTAACTTTTGCAAAATTAAAACTGCACCATTCTGAAATCCATATCCAAAAATTGGATTCTTAACTATCAATTCGAAATACTTTACAATAATTTCGATTCTATTGGCAGAACTTAATTCTAATAAATCTTTATTATTTAATTCATTTTCACTTGACCATAAAGTTTTTAGAAAATCTAAAATCCTATCTCCAACAAGGAATTCATTAGTAATAATAAAAAGAGAAATCAAAATTACAACACTGAACATTCTTGTCTTATTTACCAGAATTGAATAGATTAGTAAAAACAATAGATTAAAAAAAATAGCTTTTGAAGCTAACGAAATAATAACTAAACAGTGAATTGAAATTAAACCAAGCCTAATAAATGAATTGAATGGTGAATGAAGAATTAAAAAGGATAAAGAAAACAAGAAAATTAACCCCATATAGGTACTATGACCATAATTTGACAATAATGGGTTTTCTCTTAAATAGGTTTTAAATAGTTTTTGATCTTTCAAATAATTTTTGCCTGAATTCGAATAAAATTCCAAGTTCTTTATATAAATCTTTGCAGCACGATTGATATCCCATCTGTAACTTCCATTACCATCAACGAATGATAAGTAAAACCATTCCCTATTCGTATCCAAACCTTTAATATTTGAAAATAAAATCCAAAGTGCTCCATTCTCAAGTCGTTTAACTTCTAATTTTGGATTACCTTCTATTTTTCCAATAATTCCATTTCGAATATTAATCCATGCCTTCTCATTCCCTGTATTTATGTTGCGTAAGAGAATCCAACTATCTTTAATTGTATCTTTATTCCGTAGGGTAAATTCCCTAACGATTTCATCATCCACTTCCTCATCATTAAGCATCGCCACCGTCCTAAGGCTGGGAATCGTAGAACCCAAAGGAATGCTAATTTCAAACTCTCTTTGGTTTGTTTCATAATCAATTACTTGAAGCTCCTTTTTAAACCATTTATCTTTTGTTAATTCTGGTAAATTAACATCATTTAAGTGCCCAAAAAACCAAAAAAATAAGAATGAAATTCCTAAAACCGAAATTAACACTGTACTTCTTAGTAAAATTCTATTTACATCCTTAATTGAAGGTTTTGATAAGAATATAAAAACTGGAATTATTAGGATTATGGAATTTCGCAAAAGTAAATCAATATTAAATATTGATTTACTAAAGTCTATAAAAGTTATATAAACAACAGTTAAAAAATAGAGAAGAAAAGGAAATAAGAGTTTAAAATATTTTCCAGATAAACTCTTATAATTTATAATTATTAATATCATTATAATTATTAGAAGTAAACTAGAATATTTAATTGGAAGCAGGCATGAGGGCAGGATTAAAGAAGCAAAAAATAAATTAATCCTATGGAACCAAGGTGTTGAAAACTTCATTATCCTTTTTTTAATTCAATAGTGATTCGTTCCTTTTCCAACTAAAATTTTCATAAGCCTTCACTATATTTTCCTTGTAGAAAGATGAATTGTTCATTACCTTTTTCACGCGATCAGAGAAATCAGAAATATCTCCTGGCTCTGCAATTTCCGCCACTCCTAAAACTCCAAATTCGGATTTAAAATTTCCAACATCATAGGCAACAAATGGTTTTTTTAAACCGATTGAAGAATATGATACGCCGCTTTGACTAATTTTCTTATATGGCAGCCAAACCATGCTTACCTTTTGTATTATTGAAACTAATTTGGTACTTGAAATCTCAGCTCCAATTATTTTAATTTGGTGATCAAGGTTATAGGAAGTAATCTTTTTCTTCAAATCATTAATATAAGACTTTGGACCGGCTCCAATTATTTGTAAATCAATAATATAACCCTGTTCCCGTAATAGTTTAACTACTTCAATAGCGTCCTCAATTCCCTTGTATTTAGCAATATATCCTATCATGATGCAAGAATTTTTTTTAAATAAATTAGAATCTAATTTTGAATCATGAAAAAATAGTCCATGGTATGCTCTATAAATCTTCCTCGGTCCTGTTATATCTAAAATTTTATTCTGTAGTTGTGTTGTATGAACCGCAATTTTATTTGTTACCCTATAAAGATGATCAAAATTTCTCCTAACTTTTTCTGAGGAATGTCTATGTGGGTATAAATTATGAGCAACATAGAATAAATTATTTCTAGACTGCAGGAATTGAATTAAGTAAACTTCGAATCGGCTATATCTAATAAGTTGGAGCCATTGAATAATAATGACATCATATTTGTTCGAATTCATTAGTAACCATAACCAATTTACAATGTAACCAAGCGATTTAAATTTACACTTTATCCCTCTGTAAACCATATGATCTGAAAAAACATCTAAAAATTTTGATTTTTTCACGCCTAAAACTTCAACCTTTCGGTCTGGAGTGATTAAGCCCTCAGAAAAGTAGTGGGTATAAACTGGTGAAGTTCCGTTAAAATCAACAACTAAAATTTTTTCCATTATTTAATCAAAAGGAGGCATCCATTTACAGTTGTAATCCAAATTATTGTGCCTTTCTCCAATTTTCTTCGCCGGAACACCTGCAACAACGTTATATGGGTCAACTGATTTTGTTACAACCGCGCCAGCGGCTACAACACATCCTTCACCAAGTTTTACTCCTGGTAAAATTACAGCTCTTGTTCCAATAAAAACAAAATCTTTAATCTCAATTGGACTTACGATAAACTTAAAATTTGGATCATTAATTTCATGTTGAGCAGTTATAAGGTGAACTTCAGGAGAAATTGAAACATTACTTCCAATATTTAAACCTCCACGACTATCCAGATAACATTTGCGGTTGATTGCAGTATTATCCCCAATTTGGATTTTGAATCTATTAATAAAACAATGTAAGTGTATGCTGCTTCCCTTTCCCATTTTTAGGCCATAAACCCTTCGATATAAAAAATGTCTGATAAAATAGAATGGTATTTTATTTACTAAATGATTTGGCAAATAATTCCGGTAGAAATAATAAAAGAATATTTTCAAATCTAAAAATGACAACTTCATCAGTTAAATTTCTTAATTTTTTTTTGAATTTTATCAATTAGATTCACCAAAAAACTTGGATATCCATATTTTAATAGAGCACTTCTGAACTCCTGCCGCGCCAAATCTCTATGATTTAGGCTTACTCCCCCTTCTCTCATATTTACTGTATGATCTCCTTTTAAAAATTTCACTTTGTTTTTAATACACCTCAAAAGAAATTCAGAGTCAATAGCAATTTTAAAATCAGAATTGAAGCCTCCAAGCTTATCAAATACCTCTGACCCTATAAAACAAGTAGTAAAAGAAAAACCAAAATTCCATAATTCTCGACCTCTAAAAAATCTCTTTTGGTAGCTACCAACAAGAAACTCTTCTACATTGTATCTATTACATCTACCATACAATACCATATTCCCATTTTGCTCAAAATTTCTCATTGCTTTAGAAATAGAATCATATTCTATCCAATCATCAGAATTAAGAAAAAATATAACCTCTCCTGTGGCGAACTGAAGTCCTTTATTCCAGGCGTCCGCAATTCCATTGTCTCTCTCAGATAAAAGTTTAAAACTAATAACTTTATCCAAAATATGTTTCCTGTATTTATCAATAATTGATAAAGTTTGATCGTTAGAAGCACCATCAACAATAATATATTCTATATTGGTATAGCTCTGTTCTAAAATAGACTCTATAGTTCTACTTATTGTATACTCGCTATTATAACTCGCTGTTATTACGCTTAGTTTTTTTGAAGCTTTCATTGATCAGGTTTTAAATCTTTCATTGATTTAAAAAAATAAGTTTGATAAGGCATATTAGGATCTTTAATTCTATGATTACTTCCAACATACAGATTCCCAAAATATAAAGCAATTAGAAAAAGAAATAATACTTGTTTCACAATGTAATATTCCTTGATTTTAAATTTCAATTTTGGGACAAGCAATAAAAAAAATGAAAGAAAGTATAAACTAGATCTCATCCCTGCATGACCGAACTTAGATAAACTTGACCAGAAAAAAATTCCCAAATAAAAAGTGACCAAAAAAAAGTTAAAATCCTTGTCAAAACGATCCTTTAAATTATACACAATTGGAAGCAAGAATATACCAATTATTTTCATTAAAGTTAAAATCAGCTTTCCACCCTCTCCACCTATTTGTGTAATGTAAATTGAATACCTAGAAGAGGATACTTTTATTAAAAAAGCGATAAAATCTGAACTAACGAAGCTCAAAATAAAAATCAGTAAAATGAACTTCCTGTTAATTATAAAATCTCCATATAGAAAATAAATTGGTAAAGCTAAAATTGCAGATTTATGAAAAAGGAATGCCAAAAAGACAAAAATAAAATATGTAATAATTTTTCTTTCTTTAATATATTTAAAGGCATAAAATAGCAATGCAACTGCTACAAATTGTCTTACCACTGACAATGAAAGAAAGAAGAAAAATGGAAAACAAAAGAAAAGCAAAAGAGAGGTCTGTTTATCTGAACTATAATTTTTTATCCCCCGATGAAATAAGTATAAAATTAAAAATGAGGTGACTGCAAAAAATAATTGATAGAAATGAATCTCTTTACTCAATAAAATCAATTGCCTTGGTAAGTATTCTATTCTATTTATTTGATCTGTAAACCACCTAATATTCCCATCAATTAAACCATAATACATTGAATAATCATAACCAACATCAAATCTTAAAGAGGAAAAAATAAACAATAAAAGAAAAGAAAAAGACCATCCTTCAATTAAAAAAAGTTTACCTAGTTTTATTTTTTTAATATTAGAAGTTGAAAAAACAATCAAGAAGAAAAATGTATAGAATACCATTAAATCATACTTTATTTTTCTACTCCTTTAAGTATTCTTCTAGACTGGATCGGCATAGAAATTAACAATGGTATTGAACTAAATATTGTTGCTAAAATTACACCAGTACTGCTTCCTAAATATTGTACAAAAATGATTGATAATGGAATGTTTATCACAGCTCCGAACACGTATAAATACATTTGTAAGTTCAATTTATTGGATGCATTAATAAAAAAATTATAAATATTTGTATAGCAGAAAATACAGGCATATAGGAAAAAGCAGAGCGATAGATATTTAGGTTCAGAAATAATACCCTTTCCCATCCAAAGTTCTAAAATCTCACTTCTGAATAAAAATAAAAATAACCCCATACCAACTGGAATTAAAAAATAGAGGTTCATCTTGTTTAAGTTTTTTTTAATCCAGTGATAATCCCTGAGTATTAACGCCTCTGAATACAAGCTCCATGATGATGTTAGAATTAAGGTGAAAATTACTATCACAAATTGATAAATTCGTTGAATGGTGTAATAATCTGTTACATGGCTAGGGCCCAATAAATTCGCTATAATAAGATTATCAGTGGAAAGGATAATAAGTAATGCTAAGTTGATAATGAAAAATTTCATACTTAGACCAAATAATGATTTCAAAACTGGAATGTTGACAAGTCTTATTGAAATTCTAATTTCACTGTTAATTTTAAAAAAAGAGAATAGCGCAAAGGCAGAAATCAATAAATTTAAATTGCCATACAGAAACATTAGGTTAATTAAACTTTTTTCATAACCCATGTAGTTCCATGTTAGAATAAATGTTACATAAAAGGTTAAAAAGATAACATTTATCGACTCTACTAAATAGGACTTGTGAATAGCTAAATAAAGTCTTTTATAAAGTGAAAGGATAAAATTTAATAGCATAAATACAAGAGAAATAAGAATAAATTTCTGTAAATATCTATTTGACTCCAATTGAAAATTAAAAAGCTTTTGAAAATCCAAACAGTAAATCAAAACAGATCCAATGATAATCATTACCAATGAAAGAAGTGTTACTGAAATGAAAGCGGAACTAATTACTCTTGAGGCCATTTTGGTATTATTTTCTGTCAATGCCTCAGTCAATTTATTTCTTAGACCCTGACCAATCCCTAGATCAAAAGTTAAGACCCATGAGCTAATGGAAAAAACAGTAATCCAAACTCCATAATTTGGCTTACCTAAAAATGACAATAAGATCGGAACTAAAGCAAAATTTAATAATATACTAATGCCCTTCATCGGTAGCCCAAATAATATATTCTTATTCTGAATAAAATTTTTATCCATGACTTAACGTAAATTTAAACTCTTCAAAACTGGGGAGATTTAAATCTTTTATGGAGATTATAGGTCGATAATTTGGCATTTTCCAATCAATATTTAAAGTTTCGTCATCATATCGAACTCCAACTTCTGCATTTTTATTATAGTAGGCGTCGCATTTGTAAGAAAGAATCGTATCATCTTTAAGAGCGGTAAAACCATGCAGAAAGCCCTTAGGAATAAATATTTGCCTTTTATTTTCTTCGGAGATAATACAAGCGAAAGATTTTCCGAATGTTTCTGAGTCAGCTCGGACATCAATCACTACATCCAGAGCAGCCCCTCTTATAACTTGGACTAGTTTTGCCTGTGCAAATTCGCCTTTTTGCATGTGTAAACCTCTGATAACTCCTCTTTTGGAGACACTAATATTGTTTTGAACAAAGTCAAGGTCCAATCCCGTTTCATCGCAAAAAACTTTTTTATTGAAACTTTCAAAAAAGCATCCCCTGTCATCTTCAAAAACTGTTGGATCCAACACAAAACAGCCTTTTAAATTTGTTTCTGTAACCTTCACTATAGTTGTTCGATTATCATTGTTTTCAACTTCATTATTCTAAACTAAATTATCAAGTTGTTCTTTAGTTATAAACCCACTTCTGTAGGCAGACTCTTCAATGGAACCAACCTTTAATCCTTGTCTTTCTTCGATTACTTGAACGAATTGCGAGGCTTTCATCAAGGAATTGAAAGTACCTGTGTCCAACCAAGCGGTACCTCGATCTAGAATTCTAACAGATAATTTTCCTTTGGATAAATATGCCTTATTTACATCCGTGATTTCTAATTCGCCTCTTGCACTTGGTTTTAATGATTTGGCAATTTCTACCACATTATTATCATAAAAATAAATCCCAGGAATTGCAAAATTAGACTTTGGTTCCATTGCTTTTTCTTCAATGGAAATGGCATTCATATTTGCATCAAACTCAACCACGCCATAACGCTCTGGATCATTAACATGATAGGCATAAACAATACCTCCTTGGGGATTCGTATTTTGTTGTAAAAGATTCGATAAACCCGATCCATAAAATATATTGTCTCCTAAGATCAATGCAACAGAATCATCGCCAATGAACTGCTCCCCAATCAAAAAAGACTCTGCTAATCCATTGGGTTTTTCTTGAACAGCATATTCGAAGGTGCATCCCAAATGAGATCCATCACCTAATAGTTTTTTGAATAAGGGTAAATCTTGCGGAGTAGAAATAATTAATATTTCCCGAATTCCCGCGGATATCAGCGTAGCCAGAGGATAATAAATCATTGGCTTATCATAAATTGGCATTAACTGTTTGCTGACCACCAAAGTAATTGGATGCAATCTTGTTCCCTTTCCTCCTGCTAATACGATGCCTTTCATACGCTATATTTTTTTAAATACCATTGAACCGTTTCTTGTAAGCACCTTGAAAAATCTTCAGATGGTTTCCAGCCTAATTCACTGTTAATCTTA
The DNA here is from genome assembly GCA_964343335.1 of uncultured Polaribacter sp. Classification (GTDB taxonomy): domain Bacteria; phylum Bacteroidota; class Bacteroidia; order Flavobacteriales; family Flavobacteriaceae; genus Polaribacter. Next base: position 13,961 of record CAYFJL010000012.1, read on the forward strand.
TCGATTGAAACCGCATATCGAAAGTCGTGACCAGGTCTATCATTCACAAAGCCAATTTGATTTTTATAGGAGTTCTCAGCAGGGGCCAAACCATCCAATATATGACAGATTTCGGTTGCCAGGTGGATATTATTCAACTCATTGTTTCCGCCAATAATATAGGTATCACCTAACTTTCCTTGTTTGTATACATTCTCTAAAGCTTTGCAATGATCTTTCACAAACAACCAGTCTCGAACGTTCTTGCCGTTTCCATAAATCGGAATTTTTTCACCGGCCAAAGCCTTTCGAATGACGGTTGGTATAAGTTTTTCATCGTGTTGTTTTGGCCCATAATTATTGGTACAATTCGTAGTGATCACATTCAATCCATAGGTATGAAAATAGCTTCTGACCAAAAAATCGGAAGCCGCTTTTGAAGCACTGTAGGGACTATTTGGAGCATAAGATGTGGCTTCACTGAAAAAACCCTCTGCGCCTAAACTGCCATAAACCTCATCGGTAGATATATGGTGAAATCTTGAATCTTCTTTCCCTGAAACATATTGAAAAGGCGCACTCATCCAAAACTTTTTAGCCACTTCCAACAAAGTATACGTCCCAGTTATGTTGGTTTTGATAAATGCATCTGGATTATCGATAGAATTATCGACATGCGATTCTGCCGCAAAATGAATAACTCCTTCAACTTTGTAGTCTGTAAAAATAGTGTTCAAAAGGTCTTTGTCACAGATATCTCCTTGAATAAAAACATGTCTTTCGTCGTCCTGTAATTCTATTAAATTATCAAGGGAACCTGCATAAGTCAGTTTATCGAGGTTAATAATTCTGGTATCAGGATTGCCTTCCAAGAAGTGGCAGACAAAATTAGAACCGATAAATCCGGCTCCTCCAGTAACCAGAATTGTTTTCATTATTTGGAGTAATTATTCAAGTAATTATTCAACTTACCCAAGAGCAGTAATAGCGCCATGCCGGCAAAAGCCAATACTGCAAGCTGAAAAGTTATATTTTTTGAAATCTCCTTGATTTCATTTCCAACAGGTTGAAAATTAGAAATCACATTTACGATTTCATAGGTGTTTGCCTTTTCAATAGCTAATTTCTTTAATCGATCGTTTATTATTCGATTGGTTTCAAAAAGTTCTAACTCCTTGGTTTTGGTTCTTTCACTACCCATATCTATTGAGGTACCTGTATTCTGCTTCTTGGCCTCCTCAATCATAACCTGCATGTACACCAACCTAAGAGAATCAAGTTGACTCAAATTTGCTTTAAATATCGAGTCAGTGCGGTTTAGATTGTCATTGGTAATTTTCTTGAATCTGTTGAAGTATTTGTTATCTATGATTGACCCAATAATGACTTCGTCCAACTTTTGAAATACATCATTTTTCTCAGCAACAACATTAATTTTGTGAACCTTATAATCGTACTCTGTAAATGAATTTTTAAATTCTTCAAAAGAATAACTTCGGATGGTGAGCGTATCAACCGAAAGAATTAATTCGTCATAAGCTTCAATAATATCATTATCCAATCGAATAGGCTCAATTTCGAATTTTTTTAATGATCCTGCTTCTTCTTTTGTCAGATTGAATACCCTTTGAAGTCCTAAAGTATCTTTCTGCTTCACTAAATCGCTATAAAACTGAACATTAGTGTATAGTTGCCTGGCACTTTTAAAGTTCGGTTCAATTAACATCTCGGAAGTGTACTTTTTCGGAGAAGTGAACTGAATAATACCACCTGCGATCCCTCCAATTAAGGCAGCAGCAATCAGTTTAATTGCATTGGCTTTCAGAAATAATAGAACCTGAATAAGGAAATGAAATAATCCCTTGAAAATATTTCCAATGAAATTGAAAAGATTGGCAAAACCTTTACCAATGATGACAAAAACAGCACCCAAATCTACCTCTTCCTCGTTATTCTTTTTCTGATTAGACATATGATAATTAGTTTGTTGATTCTAAAATTTGTTCCAATATTCTTTTGGTGATGGCGTAAGTCGGAACAACTCCAGTTAGTCCCAAACCTCCAGATGCCAATGTAGCCCCTGTTTCGAGAGGATTATCTGAAGCATAATAGGCATACCTTACCTTCACATTTTCTGAAATATTTCCACGAATTCGTGAGGCAGACTGTATCGCCTTCTGATAATGGGCTCCTTCCATCTCCAGACCCACAACATTCCAAGTAGATTCAAAGAAAAATTTCAAAAGATCTTTGTTCTGTAAGGAGGTTCCCAAAACAGTAATCATGGATCCATCATAAACCTGAACGCCATAGCCTTCTAAATCCTCTTTTGATAACTCATTTTTAAACGGATAATTGTCTGCAGTTCCTTCAAAAATATGAGCACTTGGAATCATGATGTCTCCTTTGCCTCCTTGCAAGATACCTGCTTTCCCCATGATAGATACTGATTGAATGTCTAAATAGGTTTTGGAATCTCCATGCGTAAATGGTTTTAACAATTCATCCATGGTTTCATAGGCCTGCTCGCCGAAGGCATAATCCATCACAATAATCACCGGATAATCTTCTTGCTTTTTACCATGATGAAAACCTTCACTCAAATATTTTATCTTCTGTGTATCGATAATTTGTACATCAATATTGGTCCCTGATGTATCATCCAAAAAGATCATTCCATTCGCCAAGGCAAAGGATTTCACTTTCTTCTGCTCGGTTTTATTGGATGCGTCACTCAATTTTTGGTACAATTCGAATTTCTTAGAATTGTTTTTAGGAACACCAAGGGCTTGGTGAGCATAAATCGAATTCAGAACACTATGCATGTTGGCACTAATGATATGAATAGGTCTTTGCAATAAATTATTTTGGTGCAGTACAGTTTTGATATCATTAGCCCAAACCTCCCCATAAATATGATGTCCAATTTCTTCGATTAGGGCATCACTAAAAGTAACTGTGCGTTTTCGATTCTCCAAAACTTCATTGATTCCTAGCTGTCCCAACCAATAAATCACTTCTAGAAACCGATCTGGATTCTCATCAGTAGAAAAGGCCTTATAAGTACGTACAACCTCCTCTAACTTTCTGCCAAGGATGTTGCCCAAATGCACCAAAAGCACTTCTCGATCTTTTTCTGACAATGTTCTTTTGTGGATCACCACATCTTCCAAATTCTTCCATTCACGAATAAAATCTTCACCTTCGTCAAGGGTCACTCGTTTTTGGATTTTGTGCGATTCGATAAATAAAAAAGTAAGATGGGTAAGAATGTCATAGATCTCAGAACGGCCACGGGTAATTTCAATGATCATTTGATCCTTGTCAATACGGTAACAATTACGTCTTCGTTTTTCTGGAATGATGGGCTCAAAATTCGAATCTTTGAATCCCTCATCTGCCATCAAATTAATGAATTGACATTCTTCAATCCCTTTTGGCAATCGCTCAATAACGTAAATGAGTCCGTCTAATTCAATTTTATCTTCTGCAATAGACCCATAAATTTCGGGTCTCAAGACCAAGAGTGATTTTCTGAGAGAGGCCCCAGAAACGCCCATCGGTTTGTAAAATCCGCGACTGAATAGGTGACGCATTGAAATGTATAGCTTTTCAATAGCGTTGGTCGATTCTTGTGCTCGGGTATAGGTTTTTTGTTCTTTTGGCATGCTTAACTACAAATATAGAACTAATTGACAGATAATATTTGCTTGTATTTTAACGGGTTGTTCAGGAGTTCTTTGGCTTTTAGAATCGCCGCATTGTATTTTAAATTATACTGATAAACTCCCTCTTTATAGTAGTATCTTTTAATGATTTCATCCTGTATGATAGGAATCAAACGATCTTTGTTTCTTGTAACTTCATCAACTTTGATATCCGAAATTTTCTTCTGAATTTGTCGGTATTCTTTTTCAACAGAACTAAGTTTAGAGGCTTTAAATGCTTCTTTAAATAAATTCTCTTCCTTGGTTACAAAAGTGGTATCGGTCACAATGAATTCGACAAAATCTTTAAAGACAGCATCATTTACCTTAATGTCATCCAAAGCAGGTTTTGAAGAATTCTCATTGACGTACTTGTTTGTAAAATTGAATATGGCTCTCGATCCAATTAGGCTCTTGGTGGTTTCATTCTTTTCCGATAGTTCTAGTTTTACATCAGGCATCACTCCTCCCCCATCATAAACCTTACGGCCATTTTCGGTTTTAAATTCATTTACACCGCCGTCGGAAAATTTAGGTACAACCCCAGTTTTATCATCTCGATTGGCATAATCCAATTCTTGAATGCATCTTCCGCTCGGGGTATAATATTTCGAAATAGTTAATTTCAATTGGGTTCCATAGGTCAAATCGCGATAGCGCTGTACCAATCCCTTTCCAAAGGTTCGGTCTCCTAAAATGATGGCTCGGTCATAATCTTGTAAGGCTCCACTCACAATCTCCGATGCAGATGCCGATCGATCATTGACCAAAACAACAATAGGAATATCCAAATCCAAAGGATCCCTGGTTCCTCGATATGTATTACTCCACTTCTTAATTTTTGCCTTTGTACTTACAATGGTTTTTCCTTTTGGTAAGAAAAAATTCGAAATGTTGATGGCCTCAAGTAATGATCCTCCAAGATTGTATCGAAGATCCAACACCAATTTGGTCATCCCTTTTTTCTTTAATTCACGGAAGGCTTTCTTAATTTCTGAAGATGCTTTACTATTAAAGGTCGTAAGCGGAATGTAACCCGTTTCGGCATCAATCATATCAAAAAAAGGCACCGGATTTACAATGACTTTTTCTCGGGTCAATTGTGATTTAAAAACTTCTCCTTGACGATTAACTTCTACTTCGAAGGTGCTATTTGGAATACCTTTTAAAAACATTGACAATTGATCTCTTTCCATATTCTTAATGGATTGTCCGTCTACACTAATTATTAAATCTCCAGCTTTTAATTCTGCCTTATCTGCAGGGTAATCTTTATAAATCTCTTTTAATAAAATTCCTTCTTTGGTATAATAAACTCCAACACCAATTCCACCGTATTCTCCAGCTCTTCGGATTTTAGCATCTTCAACATCTTGTTCGTTGTAGTAATTGGTATAGGGATCTAAATCTTTAAGTGTATTGTTGATGGCCTTGGTGGTTAATTCACCCGGATTGATCTCATCAACATAATACATGTTCAATTCTTTGAAAAGTGTATTGTAAATCTCAATTTGCTTGGCTACTTCGAAGAACTTGGACTGAAATGAGAATCCAACCAATAGCGTAACTGCTAATCCTACAATAACTATTTTTTTATTTACTTTCACTATTGTTTCTTTTTGAAGTTTTTGCAATAAATTTCGACAACAACACATCAACATCTTTAAACAGTTTTTGATACGCTGGTTCTTCCTTCCCAATATACAAAATCATAAAGTTATACGATTGAATATCGGACTCATAAAGTTTATGTTTTTGATGCCTGTAGCACTCTCTCAGCAATCTTTTGATTCGGTTTCTTTCTACCGCTTTTTTAAAATTTCGTTTGGGAACCGAAAAGGCAACTTTCAAGGTAGGAGGATTCTCAGATTGAATATGCTGATACCGCAATTGCAATGGAAATTGATGAATCAACTTTCCTTCTGCAAAAAGGTTTTCAATCTGTTTTTTGCTTTTTAATCGTTCATTTTTTGAGAAAGTAAACCTCATAGCACAAACTTAGTGTAAATCGCGAATATTCATGGACAATCCACAATTAAAAATCCTTTTATAAAGTCCGTATTTTGAAGTTAATTTAAAAAACAATACCTAAATTTGACGTATCAACAATTTAGAATCCGAAATCAGTGATTTTTTATTCATCGATCAATAAAACAGTATGAAACCAGATTTATTTCAAGCCCCAGATTACTATCAATTAGATGACCTTTTAACCGATGAGCATAAACTTGTTAGAGATGCCGCTCGAGAGTGGGTAAAACGCGATGTGAGTCCGATTATTGAAGACTATGCTCAAAAGGCCGAATTCCCGACTCAGATCATCAATGGTTTGTCAGAAATTGGAGCCTTCGGACCTTATATCCCGGAGGAATATGGAGGAGCTGGATTGGATCAAATTTCATACGGACTCATCATGCAAGAAATTGAGCGTGGTGATTCAGGTGTTCGTTCTACGGCTTCGGTTCAATCTTCATTGGTGATGTACCCGATTTGGAAATATGGAAACGAAGAACAAAGACAAAAGTATTTACCAAAACTCGCTTCGGGTGAATGGATGGGTTGCTTCGGATTAACAGAACCTGATCACGGATCGAATCCTGGAGGAATGACGACCAACTTCAAAGACATGGGCGATCATTACCTTTTGAATGGAGCCAAATTATGGATATCCAATGCGCCATTCGCTCAAGTTGCTGTGGTATGGGCCAAGAATGAAGAAGGAAGAATTCATGGGTTGATTGTCGAACGTGGCATGGAAGGTTTTTCAACTCCAGAGACACACAACAAATGGTCATTAAGAGCTTCAGCTACAGGGGAATTAATTTTTGATAACGTGAAGGTTCCTAAAGAAAATTTATTACCCAATAAATCAGGACTAGGAGCACCTTTAGGTTGCTTGGATTCTGCTAGATACGGAATTTCCTGGGGTGCTATCGGAGCGGCAATGGACTGCTATGATACAGCCCTTCGATATGCCAAAGAAAGAGTTCAATTTGGCAAGCCAATTGCCCAGTTTCAATTGCAACAAAAGAAGCTGGCTGAAATGATTACCGAAATTACCAAGGCACAATTACTAGCTTGGCGACTAGGTACTTTGAAAAATGAAGGCAAGGCGACCTCTGCCCAAATATCTATGGCCAAACGGAACAATGTAGATATGGCCTTGAAAATTGCTCGTGAATCTAGACAGATTTTAGGCGGTATGGGTATTACAGGCGAATATTCCATCATGCGTCACATGATGAATTTAGAGAGCGTAGTTACCTATGAAGGTACACATGACATACACCTTCTTATTACAGGACTCGATATTACTGGACTAAACGGATTTAAGTAATTAGCTCTTTGGCGATTTCTTTTTATCGCTATTCATTAATAGAAAAAGGGCTACAACCAAACCAATGCATACTACGGCGAACACGCCTATCATTAAGGTGCCGTTACCCCAAGAAACAAGTGGTAAATTTGTCATGATCATCTAATTTAGATGACTAAAGTATGCCCAATGGCACTTTTAAAAAATGATAAATATCAGGATTAAGAAACTTGTTTGAGCAATTGTGCTTCAAACAACTTCGGACATCTTTTGCAGTTGATTCCTTTCTTTTTGTATTTAAAACAGCACTTGTTTTTTGGTTTGATGCAATTGGTAGCGCAAGATGCTTCGCATCCTTGTGAAACTTGTATTACTTTAGACTTTGCCGTATGCGTGTAGAATATAATCATGCCTGAATTACGAGGCAAAAATATTACTTATTTAGAATAAATAAAAATAGTTTTTTACTTTTTCCTAAAATTAATGAAGAGTTCTTTTCCGCGTCTACTAGGATGGGAATTGTGGCAAATTTCGAAGGAATTAAACCTGAATCTTGGCTCAAAATAGTTCACATATTCTGTTTTTGATCCTCCAAAAGGTGGTCTGTTTGAAAACAAAGGAACTTTAAAAAGGACCCCCACCAATTTGCCGCCAGTATTCAATAATTCATGCATCTTGATGGCATACTTTTCTCGAAGAGACGGAAAGATGGCACAGAAAAACGTTTGCTCTAAGACCAAATCGAACTTCAATTCCACATCAAAAAAATCGGCCTGTATTAATTGTTCCTTTGGAAACTCTGGAACTCTTTGATGTAAATTGTTCAAGGCTGTTTTAGATACGTCGACTACATACACATTTTGAAACCCTTTTTGAAACAAATACTCTGCCTCATAAGAATTTCCCCCGCCTGGAATTAAAATGGATAGCTCTTTGTCCTCTAACTGATCTATGTAGGCTTTTAATGGTGGAGATACCATACCCAAATCCCAACCAATATCATTGGTTTTATAACGATTATCCCATGCCTTGCCCGACAAGTCAAGATCTACCATGGTTAAAAAGAAACATTTAGAATGTCGCCACTCAATTGTAACAATTGCAATTCAATCAATTTCGCATCAAACTTGGCGTTGTTCAAGGAAGTTCGAGCATTCAGCAAATTGATCTGCGCTTGTCTAAATTCCACCGAAGTAATCTGGCCCAATTTAAAGCGTTCTTCGGTACGATTGAAATTGTTCTCTGTAGTCAATACATTTTGTTCCTGAGCTTTCAGAATGAACAACTGATTGTTATAGTTTTCCCAGGTATTCTTCAAATTGTTCTTGATGGTCACTTTTTGCTGTTCCAAAGCAATTTTCTCATTGTCAAGGGCGATAACTGCATTCTTAACTCTAGTTTTTCGAGCACCTCCATCAAAAATATTCCATTGAAGGTTCAATCCGGCATTCAATCCATTGGAAGTAATCAATCGCGCACCAAAAGGATTGACTAGGTTTTCATTTTCCGTACGATTCAATCCGTAAGAAGCATTGAAATTTAACGTTGGAAAATAATTGGCTTTACTCACTTTTATATTGAATTCACGAATCGCAATGTTCTTTTCGTTCTGTTTCAACAGCGAATTATTCTTTAATGTCTTGCCTTCCAATTCATCATAATTCATCAACTTATTATAATCAACCTGAGTTTCTACCAGATAAGAGGTTTCTTTATCAACACCCAAAACAACATTCAATCCTCGCTTGGCATTACTTAATTGTTGTTTGGCATTAATGAAGTTGATACTATCATTATTTACATCAACCTGAGCATTCAAAAATTCCAATTTGGTCGCCTGACCAAATTCATATTGATATTTTGCTCTTTTCAAACGTCGTTGTGAAATGGAAAGTGCTTCCTTTAAGTTATCCTTATTCTCAGAAAGTCTGGCAATTTGGAAGTAAATAGTGAACAATTGTACATAGGTATTCTCAATGGTTTCCCGAACCTGCAGTTCTGATAGATTGTAGGTTTCTTTGAGCTGCTTAAAATTATATCGTCTACCCAGTCCATCAAATAAGGTGTAATTGAATCCTAAGTTGGTATTCAATGTTTTTGTAACTACTCCGTTACCTACTCTTTCTGCATCATTGCCTGAGGAAGGATCTGTAAATACAATCTTTTGATTGTTTCTTCGATAATCTGCTCCAGAAGTAATGGATGCCGATGGAAGAAAACCACTATTCAAAATACTCGAGTTATTTTTGGCGATTTTCAAATTGTTCTTCGCAATTTTAATTCCGAAGTTGTTTTTTAAAGTGATTTCTAAAGCTTCTTGTTTGGTCAAAATTTCTTGAGTAAACCCAATGAATGATGATGCCAAAAACAATAGTATTACGATCTTTTTATAATGCATTTTCATCATATTTTGTATCCATGTAAGCTCTTTCCACCTCCTCTTTGGAGATTTCATTTCCGGTCTTCAACCATTTGATATGTACTTTGATCCAGTTTGAAGTTGACAACAACATCGGCAATACCACCAAGGTTAATAATGTCGCAATGGCAATTCCATAAGCGATGGAAATGGCCATGGGAATTAAAAACTGTGCTTGCCTACTCTTTTCAAAAATCAAAGGAGCCAAACCTGCTACGGTAGTCAATGAGGTTAAAAATATGGCTCTAAATCTTGATCTACCTGCAGCAACAAGTGCTTCATCAAACAACATTCCTCGCTTCAGATAGCTATTGAACTTACCAATAAGAACCAGGCCATCATTCACCATAATTCCGATTAAGGCAATGATTCCTAAGAAGGATAAAATTCCGATGGCAAAATCATGAATAAAGTGCCCCCAAACAACGCCAATCATACTAAACGGAATCATAAGGATCAATAAAATAGGCTGCGAGTAAGAACGGAATGTAAAGGCAATTACAATGTAAATGAACCCAAGAATTAAGGGTGCTACCAAACCAACGGAATCTGTCGTTTTCTTTCGTTCTCTATTTTGACCTTCATAAATCGGTGTTACCGTCGGATACTTCGAGAGAATTTCTGGCATGATATTATTCTGTATATCGAACAAAATCTCTGTGGCACTTCCTTTCAATTCTTTTAAATCAGCGGTAATTTGAATTTCTCGTTTCCCTTCTAAGTGATTGATCGCAATGTCACCTCTTTCAATGGTATAATTAGCAATTTCTGAGAAAGGAACACGAGTTCCATTCGCAGTAATAATGCGCATGTCATCCAAATCTTTGATGGTAGAACGATCTTTTCGATCGTAACGAACCCATACCTTAATTTCATCTTGACCTCGCTGAAAACGTTGGGCTTGAAATCCGAAGAATCCAGATCTCACCTGTTGCATCACAGTTTGTAAATTCAGTCCCAAAACATAAGCCTTGTCTTTCAACTGAATCTGAATTTCTTTAATTCCCGCCGGATCATTATCGGTGACGTCTTTTAGCAATGGATTGTCTTCCATGACCGTTTTCAACTCGTTCTTCACCGCTTTTAGCTCTTCGATATTATTTCCTAGGAGCGAAATAGCAACCGGACTTCCTCCGAAGTTTCCACCTGAACCAAAGACCAGACTTTCTACTCCATATACTTTTCCGACGCGCTCCCGAATGGAATTAGTTATTTCCGGGGATGAAAAATCTCTGGCTTCACCAGGCAATAAATTCACCGAAAGACTAGCATTCGCACTTCCGGGCCCCACTCTACGAATAATATTTTCAACCACTTGCAAATTGCCTGTTTGCTTTTTGGTGTATTCATCATTTACCAACCATACTTTTTCTTCGATGGCAGAGATGATGGAATCTGTAATTTTTTCATTCGTTCCCTGAGGCATGGTTAAGGTAATTTGCACCCGGTCACTCGCTATTCTCGGAAAGAATGATGTTCTTACAATTCCGCCTCCAATCGCCATAAAACTGAAGATTAAAGTCGCTATTGGCAAACTAAAAGAGAATACTTTATTCTTAAGTGAGAATTTTAAAAAAGGCACATAATATTTGTCTCGAAAATTAGACAAGCCTTCATCAGCCTTTTTATTGATTTTTTTGAAAAATGCGTCGATTCCCGTTTTGGCGTTTTCGATACCTTTTTCTTTTCTCTCACGATCCAATGCTTTGGAATGCGCGATGTGTGCCGGTAAAATAATCAATGCCTCTACCAAGGAAACTGTTAGAGTCAACAACACAACTGTTGATACTTCCCCGAAGAAACTTCCGATTCTTCCATCCACGAAAAAGAAGGTTGCGAAGGCAATAATCGTGGTTAAGATGGCTGAGACGATGGGCGGAATTACCTCAATGGTACCGTCTATGGCAGCTCTAATTTTCGATTTGCCCAAATCGTAATAATGGTGGTAAATATTTTCTCCAATTACGATTCCGTCATCCACCAAAATACCAATAACAATGATCATCCCAAATAAGGAAAGAACATTAATAGTAACGTTAAACTGAGCCGCAAAAATGAACATTCCGAAAAAGGCAATCGGCAATCCGAATGCTACCCAAATGGCCAAACGAAGATTTAAGAATAGTGCCAAAAAGAACAATACAAGTAGAATTCCTACAACTCCATTTTCAATCAATAGTTTGGTTCTTCCATTCAATACGGTACTACGATCACTGGTAACCGCGAGTTGAATGTTTTGTTGCTTTTGATTGTACTCGTAAATGTATTCTTTGATTTTATCTGCCGATGAAATTAAGTCCTCACTATTGGTATTGCTCACTGTAATATCAATAGCAAGATTTCCGTTAAAGAACAATCGATCTGGATTTTCCGACCAAGTGTCTCGAACCTCAGCAATATCCTTCAAGCGAATAATGGTCCCATTGGGTTGCGTTCGTACAATAATGTTTTGCAACTCCACTCCATAGTAAGATCGATTTCGAGCACGGATGAGGTAGTCTTCCGCGGTAGTTTTTATATTTCCTCCTGTGATTAACAAGTTTGAATTTCGAACAGCATTTGCTACTTCCGTGAAAGACAAATTGAAAGCTCTTAGATCATTCTCACGAAGGGCGATTTCAATTTCTTCTTCAGGGAAACCAGAAATGACAATCTGAGAAATTCCTTCAATGCCTCGAATATCATTCTCGATATTTCTAGCATATTGCTTCAATGCTTTCAAAGAAACATTTTGACCGCTAATGGAAAAACTGATGGTTGGGCGAATACTCTCAACTTTTGCAATCACCGGTGGCTCCATTCCCGTTGGAAAAGAAGGCACTCGATCAACAGCATTCTTCACATCCGTTAACACAATATCAACGTTCTTTCCTTTTTCAACCTCAACACTTACCGTCGCAGAATTTTCTCTAGAAACCGAGGTAACACGTTCAACACCGACGATGCCTTTTAAATTGTCTTCAATCTTCAATACAACTCCCTCTTCCATTTCGGCAGGAGAAGCCCCAGGATAGGTAAGATTGATTTGAATAAGTTGCGAATCAACCAATGGAAAGAAGGATGACTTCATGTTTAATACACCCACAATTCCGAAGACCACAAAAAATCCGATGAGAATGTTTACGGCAACTGGAAACTTGATGAAATAACTAATAATCTTCTTCATCGGAATCTTATTTGTTGATTTTTACAATCATTCCATCAAAAGCACCTGGAAGTGTTTGAGAAAGTAACTTGGCGTTATCTTCAAGTCCTTTGATGACCACACTTTCTGCTCCGAAATAGACCGGAGTAATTTCTTGTAACGTTAGAATGCTATCATTTTTAACTGTATAAACAGCCTTATTTTCCACTAAAAGTTTTCTTGAAATTTCAATGGCATTTGGTTCCGATTTAGCAACCAGTTCAGCCTCTAAGAACATCCCTTCTTTCAAATCTGGGTGGCGAACTTCGATAAAGGCATTAATGGTTTGTGAAACCTGATCTATTTTTCCGTTTAAACGAACTACCTTCCCCGTGTAGGACTTGGTTTTATTCATATTATTCAAGCTCACTTGATTGCCAACTTTCAACAAATCGGCAAACTCAGCATTTACAGAAACTTGTAATTCGTAAGCGCCTGTTTCAATAAACTCGCCAAGTCTTTGTCCAGCTCGAACCAACGTTCCTGAGGTCACTAAAGTTTCCGTTAAGATTCCTGTAAATGGAGCTCTTATGGTGTGTTTGGATAAACGTACTTCTAAATTTTTAACATTATAGTAAGCGGTTAGAATCCCTCTTCCACTGATAAAATACTTCTCTTTATCAGAAGAAAACAAAGGCAATTCTGGAACTTTCTTTGAAAGATCAAAACTCTTTAAATATTGCTCCCACTTTTCAAATTCCGATGTATAATCCAATCGAATATCTGGTAAAATTGAAGTGATCAGGTTGAATAAATTACTTTTTTGCGACTGCAAGCTTGCTTTGAATTCATCACTGTTTACACTCAATAATGTTTCGTTTTTATAATACTTTACGCCAGGTTTAAATTCCTTTTTTGAAACATTCAAAACCCCTTGAACTTCAGAAAAAATATCAATTTTATTCTTTGCTATCAAGGTTCCATTGGCGCTAATGACAATTGGTACCGTACGATTTTTTACCTCCTCTACAAAAACAGTATTGACTCTCTTTTTGAATTTAGGTTTTGGCTTCTGATTTTTAGCAATGAAGTAGTTTCCAAGAGCAATGGCTCCTACAATGAATAAAATACCAAGAATGGCTAGAATGACTTTTCTCATGTGGTTAGTTCTGTTGTTGAGTTTGCTTACGCCTCGTAATCTGCAAATATAGCCGTATTTTTCACCCTGCTATTTCATTTGACAACTTGTTTTGTGTTAAAGAAAAGTTATAATTCCCTGATTTGTAATTCCTTTCGTTCTTATCGAAAGGAAATTTGGGTTAATCCTTCAGAAATTCAGAACTTTGACATTTGTAGCGAAAAAACAAATTACCTTATCTCAAATCCACTATGATCTTTTGCACCACAGCAAAAAATGCAAAATTTTTCGACACTATTTCAAAGGTTCCTTCGGAAGCTCTAGAAGAGTTACGTTGTGATGAGAATGTTTATTTGAGTAAAAGCTATTTACAATCCATCGAGGAAAATCACCCTGACATTTCTTTTAACTATGTGCTTTTGTTGAATGAAAAACAAAGACCGATTGCCTTTGCCGTTTTACAAATTGTAAATTTCTATCTAGACGAAGTAAATGACAGTGTTCAAGACTTCTTGGTAGGGATCAAAAAAGTGCTGCGAAAAGTCGGAGTTTTTCCAGACAAGAAACCGGTTAAACTATTGGTCTCAGGAAATATTTTTGTGAGTGGAGAGCATGGAGTGTTCATCAAAGAAAACCAAGACAAGAAAAAAGTCTTCAAGCAATTGGCTAAAATGATTCTTCATTTTACTCAAAACAATACGGAATTAGCCAATAGTATTGATGCCTTCATGTTGAAAGATTTTTGGGACGAATCATTGTTTATCACCAATGAATTGAAACGCTTAAATTTTCATCCATTTTCAGTTGAGCCGAATATGAGATTTGACATCCAAAGCCATTGGTCAACTTTTGATGACTACCTCGCTGCAATGAAGACAAAATTTAGAGTGAAGGCAAAAAAAGCCCTAACTCAGAGTGACGAATTAGAAATTAAAAACATTACAAAAGCGGAAATTGACAACTATTTGCCTCAAATGTTTTCTCTATATAAAAGAGTGGCCAATAGTGCTACCTTCAATTTGAGTGATTTTAATCTGAATAGTTATAAAAATTTGTTGGACCGTTTTGGATCAAATTATATCATTAGAACCTATTGGTTGGACAACAAAATGGTCGGATTCCTATCAGGTATTATTAATCAAAAAACATTGGATGCTCATTTTGTCGGTATCGATTATAAGTACAATAAAACCTATGCCATTTACCAACGAATGTTGTATGACTACATACGATATGGAATTGAAAACCAATTAGATTCTATAAATTTCGGAAGAACTGCGAGTGAAATCAAAAGTTCTGTAGGTGCAGAACCTGAAAATCTCACCATTTATTTGAAGCATCGAAAGAGGTTTACCAATAAACTTTTGAAACTGTTTTTGTACCATGTACAACCAACTCCATTTCATCAAAAATTTCCTTTTAAAACTGTGAATACATGATCAATAGCCAACAATTAATTGACTTATTAAACCTCGAGGTTATCGATGAATCTACTTTTAAAGGACATAGTGTAACCATTGGGAGTCCGAATGTATTTGGCGGACAAGTACTAGCGCAAGCTTTACATGCCGCCACCAATACGGTTCCTACAGAGCGACAAGTACATTCCCTGCATTCTTACTTTTTAGAAGCTGGAGATTTGAAAAAACCCATCGTATATCATGTATCAAACCTAAGAAACGGGGGAAGTTTTTCAACGCGTAGGGTTACCGCAAGACAAGATGAAAAGGTGATATTCATCATGGCAGCTTCTTTTCATAGAAGTGAAGAAGGATTTGAACATCAGATTGAAATACCCGAAAATTTAACTCAGCCTGAAGATTTAAATTCCTGGGAAGAAATGGCCGAGAAATTTGGTGCTTTTATTCCCGATTCTATGAAGTACTTTCTGACCTTAGACAGACCTATTTCCTTTAAACCTGTTTATCCAAAAAATCCGTTACAGCCAAAAAACCTACCTCCAACAGAATTTGTGTGGTTCAAATTGAAAGGAGAAATTCCTGTCATGACGACCCAACTAAAGCAGCAAATTCTTACCTATATTTCAGATTACAATGTTTTGAATGCGGCTTTTAATCCGAATGCAAAAGATTATAATTTTGGAAATACCAGAACAGCAAGCCTAGATCACTCTATGTGGTTTTACCGAGATTTTGATTTTGACGATTGGATGCTATTTTCGGCGGAATCGCCAAGTACTTTTGGAGCTAGGGGCTTTGTAAGAGGAAATATTTTTACTCGAAAAGGCGTTTTAATTGCGTCTTTTGCGCAAGAAGGATTAATGAGACCAAGAAAAAAATAGAAATACCAATTTCACTATGAGTAACCTGATGTATGTTTTATCGACCAACGGAATTTTATTTTTATTAAGCCTAGTGTTTAAATTTTTCCCTCCTAAGAAAATCAATAATTGGTATGGCTACAGAACCTACAAATCAATGCAGAATCAAGATGTATGGGATTTTGCCAACAAAACCTTCAATAGCTCTTTTGTTATTTACAGCGGACTGTCTTTTTTAGGTGGAATGGTCATTGCCTATCTTTCTGGTGAAACCTTGACATGGCAACCTATGGTTTTGGTGTTTTTAAGCATTGTAGCCTGTATTATCAAAACTGAAAATCTCCTCAAAGAGAATTTCACAGACGAAGGAAAACGCAAAAAATAAGCTAGAAATTAGCTAAAATTGATACGGATAAGTTTCGGCCAGGCGCTGAAATCCCGGAAGCAAATTCGATGTAGTGTTCATCCATGAGATTGTCAAGTCTAGCTTGCAGGGTAAACTTTTCATTGATTTCATAACTCCCATTCACACCAACTGTCATCCAGGCGGGCGACCCGTAGTAAATGTCTTCAAAATTACTAGCATTCGGATTGACCACTGGTGTTAAATCAACATTGTCAATGCCTTCGGTAATATTGAAATCTTCAATATCCTTTTTGCTATTGAAACGAAGTTCTGCACCTAGCTGTAATTTTTCCTTTTGAAAGTTCACTTCAAATTGGCCGAACAATGGCGGAATTGATGATAAAGGTTCTTCTGTATCATAAGTTCTACCCTTGGTATAAGTCACGAATCCAGATGTATTCCAGCCATCTGAAATCTTACCGAAATAATTAGCGGTATATCCAAAAATATAGGCCGTTCCTTGATTCTGATTCGTGACTGCATTGCCAAGTTCACCATCAAAAGTTACCTGCTTGATGCTTCCATTGGCTTCACGAACAAAATCTCTTTGGATGTAGTTGTCCAAAAGCGTGTAGTACATATTGAATCCGACCTTGAACTTTCGATCGTTGAAATATTTCAAAATATTGATCTCCGAGTTGTAAGCATATTCAGGTTTAATGTGAATATTCGGGATGGTAATATTACCTGCTTTTTCACGAATTCTCCCAATATCATCAATATTCGGTGATCTAAATCCGGAGGAGAGAACCGCATTCAATTGCCAATTCTGTGTTGGTTTATACACATATCCCAGCGTGGCCGTAATCGCAGAGTTGTTCGCGCTCATCATGGGAGTGTTGGTTTGAAAAAACGTTTGATCCACCCAGTTTGCGGATTTGTTAATATTGGTAAATCGAATCCCGGTATTCAAGGTTGATTTCGGACTCACATCCTGACGATACCCCAAATAAATGGAGGAGGTTAAAAAATCACTACCGCCATCTGGATATCTTGTTGAAACATTGAAGGTATTGGAAAAACCATTGAAAACACCATTGATCACATCTAGCGTTTGACCTAAAGCTACCGACTGAATATCGTTGTAGGCAAATTCAAATCCATAGGATAGTACTCGTTTTCTATCATCGGTCAGCGGGATGGAAAAATCTCCGTTCAAGCTAAAAATATCTACGGTTTCCGTTCTAGTTGAGCGATTCAAACTACCAAATCTTCGCTGGATTCGACTTTCTTGAATATTTTGATAAGCCGCAGTTATCGATCCTTTGTCCAACCAATTCTTCCCCGGATGTAAATTAAACTGAGAGGAGATTAACAAGCGATCTTGGGGTCCATATTCCCACTCTGCAAATTTCAAAGAGGAATTGTCGTTTAGATCTGTTAATTCTGTCAGTCGATCAAACCTAGGAATATTGGTTGAAGTGGAATATTGTATATTCAGTTTCAAGTCGGTATCCTTTGATAAAGGCACAAAGAATTTTTGTAGAATATCGGTCTGATTGTATTCTGTATTTCTTAACAAGTTGGTCTTTGCATTCAGTGTCGGAGTCTCTTTGTAACTATTCCCTGAATTTTCAGAAAAATAGTGAACCCTTCCCCAGTCAGAAAAACCGTGAGACCGTCTGGTCCCCGAACGCAAATCTCCAAACTCAGAATAGGTAATACTGGTGAATGAAGCCCAGGTCGGATTGCTAATTTCTGCCGAGTAATTGGACGTAATTTCTTGGTTGGCCGAAGAATAACGACTAAAGAAATTACTTTTTACCTCTTTGGTTTCCGTTAGTCTTGGTGTTTTTGTGTAATAATGAACAATTCCGCCTAAGGCATCCGAACCGTACATCACAGAAGAGGGCCCGAAAACAACCTCTACTTTATCGAGCAGGTAAGGAGATATGGTGATGGAATTTTGCAGGTGTCCCTTGCGATAAATCGCGTTGTTCATTCGTACACCATCAACCACCAACAATACTCGATTTGATTCCATACCACGAA
The DNA here is from genome assembly GCA_964343335.1 of uncultured Polaribacter sp. Classification (GTDB taxonomy): domain Bacteria; phylum Bacteroidota; class Bacteroidia; order Flavobacteriales; family Flavobacteriaceae; genus Polaribacter. Next base: position 32,323 of record CAYFJL010000012.1, read on the forward strand.
TGACAGGGCTTCCACCACCAAATTGAGATCTTTGAACTTTCACCCCTGCAACAGTGGCTAGTAAATCAGCGGATGTTTGCGGAGAAACCTTCTGAATTCGTTCGATGTTTACCAACTCAATTCGTTCGGCAATACGCTTGGATTTTTCATCATTTTTAAAAGAAGAAATGATAACTTCATCCAATTGTTCTGAAGTCTTGGTCAAATAAATAGTGTAATCTTGAGCCACTATTTTAGACTTTCGAATCTTAAAAGTAGCGTACGATAAATGAGAGAATACAATGATATCCGTTTCACCAAAAGCAGAAATATTAACAATTCCTTCTTTGTTGGATGTCTGGTTGATCGTCATCGACTCGTTAAAAACTGCAACGTTACGAACCTTCAAACCAGATTCTTTATCTAAAATTCTAACCTCTTGGGATATCAAATCAACACTTACCAAAAGTAAGAGTAGCCACACTAAATTCTTCATTATCAACTAAAAATAGTTTCTAAAACCTGTAATGATTTGGGAGTTCTAAAATTGTTCAAATGTAGTTTAAAATACCTTAGTAGTAACTCGAGACTCTCCCTTCTTTCCTTATTGCTATAAGAAACCTCGGATATGTTATCAAAATTTATGCCTAAGAGCTTTTTAAAAAGGAAAAGTTCTTTCTCTCGAAG
>CAYFJL010000013.1:0-32721 GCA_964343335.1 uncultured Polaribacter sp.
TACAATTGCCAATGATATAAACCATTTCCAGAGCCAATTTACTTCACTATTTTCAATTAATTTCTGAATTGCGGCATCCATGGAGTCGTATACCTTGATGTTTTCAGGAAGACTATTAATGGCCTTTTGATCCATGAATTGCATTTGACTTTCTAGTTTGGGATTGTTCATCGCGATAACGCTAACAGTATCTTTTTCCTTTTGAACGGCATAGAATCCGGCCTTTAAGTTTTGCTCTTCAAAGTTGATCCGAACCTTGTCTTGATAAGCCTTCTGCAAAGGAATGAAGGTCTCATTTCCTCTAGACACGCTTAGAATATTATCGCTTTCGATACTGGTTTTAACCTCAATTTCAGATTCGTCATTGATGAAATAATAGGCCTTAGGCGGACTGAAGCTCAGTTTGCCCAAGGTGTAGAATACAGGAACAATCAATGGTGAATTTTGAAAGTTGGTTTGTAGTTCGTTCAGCGCTGATGTGAATATGTAAAGAGGTCCATTGCTCAACTTATATTCACCGAAAAACACGCTTTGATCTTGGTAAGAAACAATTGGTGTAAGCTTATTGTTTCTTAGATCGAATGACTCTTTGGTGAAAGGATATTGAAAGTTCTTTGGTTGATTCGTAAAAACCTGATTAAAGAAAGGATGATTACTGTTTATACTTGAAATTCGGGAAGAGTCCTTTTTCTTAATAATACTAGAATTGATTTCAAAGGTTCGAAAAAACGATTGTATGTCTGAAGTCGATGACTTCGAATTTGGAATGAAGGCAAGGGTTCCTCCGTTATCTGAAAATACTTTTAATTGATTCGACAGCGTAGAGGGAATGTTTTGTATCTCATTTAAGATGATTAAATCTTGAGTACTAATGGCATTGTAATTTAAGTTTTGAACCGAAGTTTTACTGTAGTCAAATTCATCCTTAGTAAAAATTCGTTCCAGGAAATTTTCAGTCTCACCAATACGAAGCACCTTGGTTTTAGTAGCCTTATTGAGGCTAAAATAAAAACTATTATCAAAAGTAAAAGTATCGTTATAGGTGATTTTAAATTCTCCTAAAAATGGATTGTTGTTTTTTGTGGTAAACGAAACTAGGGTAGTGCTATTTTTGTCAATCGAAAATGTTTGTTTGCCTAGTAATGTACTTCCATTATACAAGGCAATGGGAACGTCGCTTTTCGCTTTGCCTTGGTTGTTGATCATCACCTCAAATTCTAGTAGGTCAGTAGCGGTTGATTTTACCGACACTTTTTCGATGAAAATGTTTGACTTTGTCTGATTTTCGGCAATAATTAGGTCAATTTCTTGATTTACATTTGTAAACACAAACTTTTCAAAACCTTGTAAATCAGTAAATAAAATATTTTTATGTAAAGTATTACTTTTATTTGATGAAATTTGATTTAATTCAATGAAAATATCCTTTAATTCCTTAGAATTCGTGCTTGTTTCTAATGATAGCAATTCATTTTTTAGAGTTTCATAGTTGATTTTTAGTAAGGATTTATCATTCGTAAGTAAATTATAGGTACTACTTTTGGACGCATTTTGTATAACACTACTGATGGCATTCTGAATCAATTTTCCTTTTTCATTGCTAGCACTTAAACTTAATGAGTTGTCAATATAAATAGAAACCTCTATATTATTCTCCGTAGATCTGGCACTTACATATGGTTGTGAGAAAGCAAAAAGTAACGCTAAAAGACCTAGTGTCCGAGTGACTAATAGAATCCACTTTTTAATGCTTGAACTCTTCCTTGTATCCGATTCTATTTTTTTCAAAAAAGCCACATTGGTAAATGGAACTTTCACGAATCTTTGAAGTTGGAACAAGTGTACCAACAAGGGAATTAGTAATAGGAAGAGGAAATAAAAAACCTCCGGATTTTGGAATTGCATTCTTAGTATTTAGCTGGTAATCCTTTTGAAGAACTCTTCATTAAAAAAGCTCGTAAATCATCATTGGCTTTTTGAAGATCATCTTTGCGAAGATACATCATATGACCACTTCGATAGCCTTTGAATGTGAATCGGTCTTTCATTTTACCGCTAGGGTCAACCTTCCACATCGTATATTTTGCTCCGAAATAGGTGGTAGCCCCGTCGTAGTAACCCGATTGCACCAATACATTCAAATAAGGATTTTGAGCCATTGCTTGACGTAAGCCTTCACGAACGCTATCGTTTCGATTATCCCATGGTCTTACAGGGCCAAAGACATTGTACTTAACATCTGTTTTAAAGTTCAGTTCTTCTCTGATGTAATAATTAATGGCAGGAGTAAAACTATGTAGCCAGGAAGTAATCTCAGAATTGTAGTCCGTGGAGATTCCTATTTCTCTTTTATCCATACCCAAGTATCTTGAATCCAATCGACCAACTGTCATTCCTTTTTTATCACGCAGCAACTCTTTCCAGAAAAATGAAGGGGATACTTCTAAATTATTTCTGAGGATTGATTTTTTTGAAAGTCCGGAGTAGTAAGAGAATTTTTCGGCAATTGTGTTTTTTTCTTCACTTGATATGAATCCGCCTTTAGCTATTGCAGGTAATAAATTGTTAATGGCGAAATCCTCAGCTTCAGGAAGAATCTCGAGCAAATCTTTGTTTTGTAGGGCAGGAGGAAGCATTTTGTGATACCATGCCGTAGCCGTGTAATAGGGTAGATTGATGGCATAATCCACGGAACTACCCGTTCGTAGAACTTTGTAATCCGCAGGAGAGACCATAATTACTCCGTTTAAGTACATCCAATGGCTGTTTTGTAATTCGGCAGCAAGTCCCATCACTCGAGTTCCACCATAACTTTCTCCAATAATGTATTTAGGTGATTCCCAACGATTGTTTCGCGTGATAAAAGTCTGTAACCATCCTGCTAGATATTTTACATCAGCATTGATTCCGAAAAATTTACTTTTATCTAATTTCTTTCCTTTGGCAACCACAGGTCTTGAGAACCCAGTATTTACGGGATTTACATAAACGATATCGGCTACATCTAAAATCGAATTTGGATTGTCTTTTACCCCATAAGGCTGTACAGGATATCCTTCATCATCAATTTTCAGAATCTTGGGACCCGTGTAGGCAATGTGCATCCAAACCGAAGCAGACCCCGGTCCTCCATTAAAGGACATGATGATAGGACGCTTTGCTTTGTTTTTCACATCAGTTCGTTGATAATAGGTGTAGTATAGTGATGCAATGATATTTCCGTTGTCATCCCATACAGGCTGCATTCCGGTTTGGGCTTTGTAAGGTACTTCCTTGCCCTTGATGCGAACGCTATTGGTAGTTTCAACAATGGTATCTAACGGGATTCGAGCATCTTGCGCAACGGAAACGGTAATAAATAATAATGTGAATAGGGTAAGAAATGACCTCATGGTAGTTAATTTTAAGTTGTTAAAAATAATTAGAATTGAAGAACTACTGCCGAAAATTATTCTTAAAAATTTTCAAATACTCCTAATCCAAATAAGGCAAAATCGTAAAGAACGGGATCTTCGGGATTGAATTTTCTAAGATTTTTGTCAAGCTCTTGAACAGCTTTCCAATCATTTTGCTTTCGTTTTAGCAATCCTAGTTTTCGAGCCACATTTCCTGAATGTACATCCAAAGGGCAGGATAAATGGGCTGTATCATGACTTTTCCAAATTCCAAAATCGACACCAGTTTGATCTTGTCTTACCATCCATCGTAAAAACATATTGATACGCTTAGCGGCTGAGTTTTTCAGTGGATCTGAAATGTGTTTCATGGTTCTTTGAGAATGCCGAATTTCAAAGAAAATACCCTTTAATCGATGAATAGGCTCACTGTAATTGTTTTGATTGTTCTGTATACTCAAGACCTTCTCAAGTCCGCCATGATTTGTATAAATATGATGTAGTGACTTTATAAACTGCTCAAAATCAATTCCATTAAAGGTGCGATGCACAAAGTTTGATAAACTCGACAATTCTTTTTGAGAATGATGCATTACAAAATCATGAGGTGCATTTCCCAAAAGTTCCATCATCTTTGAGGCATTTTTAATAATGATTTTCCGATTTCCCCAAGAAATGATAGCTGTTAAAAATCCCGCAATTTCAATGTCTTCTTTGAGAGTATAGCGATGCGGAATCTGAATAGGGTCGTCTTCAATAAATTTAGGTTGATTGTACAGGAATGCTTTTTCGTCAAGGAAGTCTTTTAATTCAGCTTTTTTGAGCCTCATAGTATTTTTCCGTCTTTCATTAATAAGGTGCGATCTGCCATTTCAGCAAGCTCGTTATTATGAGTTACGATGATAAAGGTCTGTTGAAACTCATCGCGCAATTGAAAGAAGAGTTTATGAAGGTTCTCTGCTGACTTGCTATCCAAATTACCACTGGGTTCATCAGCTAAAATTACAGAAGGCTGATTGATCAAAGCACGTGCAACGGCTACCCGTTGTTGTTCACCCCCCGACAACTCACTTGGTTTGTGATGATACCGATGGCTTAAGCCCAAATAATCAAGTACTTCTTTGGCTCGTTTCTCAGTTTCAGATTGACTCTTTTTGCCGATATAAGCCGGAATCGCAACATTTTCTAAAGCTGTGAATTCTGGAAGTAATTGGTGAAATTGAAAAATAAAACCAATTTCATTATTTCGAAACTTGGAAATTTCAGTGTCCTTTAAATTTTTAAGGGAAGTATTGTTGATTTCGAGCTCATAATCGGAACCAGCATTTGGTTTGTCGAGCGTTCCTAAGATTTGCAACAAAGTTGTTTTTCCCGCGCCAGATGGCCCAACAATGGCAACAATTTCTCCTTGTTTTACAGTAATGTCGACACCCTTTAAGACCTCGATATCTCCGAAACTTTTATGAATATTTTTTCCTTGAATCATTGAACATCTGCTTCAGCACGAAAATACAAAAAAAGCAAGCAGGCGAGTTTACATTTTTGACTTTTTGAAAAGTCCAGCTTAGATAATATTTTTCAGCTTGTTGTAGTCAATAAAATACACAAATCGCAATGAAAAGGTGTGGCGCTGGGGCTGATTGAATAGATTCTCCAAATTCTGAGTAAAATTCAAGTTGGAGTTTGAATCAAAATTAAAAATGGAGTTTCGATAAAAGGCAATCAATTGACTACCTGGAGCAAACTGCCAAATGTAGTTCAAGTCTAAATTCCAGCTATTAAAGTTTACGTTATTTCCGTTGTAGGTATTGTTTACCGATAAAGAACCGTCGGCCTCTAGGTTATTGAAACTATTATAATTTACTGCTTCCCAGAAATGTCTAAAACTTAAGGATACCGAAGAATTGGTGTTGAAATTGAATTTTCCTGAAATGGTATTGGTATAACTTTTTCGATCACGAAAACCGAAGATGATATCAGAATTCGTCTGGTCTACATAACCTTGATCATCATTAGTTTTATTAAAACGTAGTCGGTATCGCAAAGCGAATTGATTGTTAAATCGATATCGCGGTGCAAAACTAAATCCGTAGCCCAATTTCGGGTTATCACTAAAAGTTGTGTAATAGCCATTCATGTTTAAGGCCAGTTTTTTCTGTGAATTTGTAGAAAACCAGCTGTTTACATTCAATCGTTCTGGCTGCATGAAGAAGATTCCGCTTGTGGTTCCTTGTCTAGGCTCAAAAAAGTCACGCTCTTGGGTGCCGTAGTTCAAGTTTGCTCCGAAGTTGAAACGATTAATCGTTTGGGCAGATCCGCCAATTCCGGCGAAATAACCGGTATACACGCCTGAAAAATGTTGAAAGTTTAAGTTGTTGTAGAAATTCACCCAAATTCTATTAAACTTTTTCGTTGGTTGCACCGTTCTCCAGCCGAAATTTCCATAGATAGTTTGTTGGTCATTCGTGAAAAGAATTCCTAAATCATTCGGATTGAAATCTTTACTTTCAAAGTTATAACCGAGCTCCCAAAACCAGTTTTCAAAATCATAACCGAAGCTATTGTCAAAGGTATATCCGGTATTCGGGTTGTTAGGATCATCAGAGATATTACTCATTCTAAAAGATCCATCGGCGTTGTATTTGCTATCCTTGGTTTCAATATGCCAATCCATCGCAGTCACATTCGCATCTCTAAAACTTCCATCTCTAGTCACATTCGTATTGATTAAAGAGATTGTTGAGTTTTGGTTGAATTGTTGATCCAGTACCAATATGTTATAATTGGTAAAAGGCTCCAAGACTTCCTTTCGAATGCTTCCATCGGCATTATCGCGAATGGTGGCTTCGGCCTTCTGAGTGATGGCATTAAAGAATCCAATACCCAACCCTTTTTTGGTTCTTCCGGAAACCTTAATGGCATTCAACATGGTGGTCTTGTCGGGTCTATCGATGATTTCTTCTGTAGCGCTTAAAGTACTAGCTACATTGAATTGATCGATTGGGGTTGCACCGATTCGCCGAGAGTAGAAGAGGTTGGCAATGTTAAAAAGTTCTGTCCCTTCCGTAAAGAACTGTCTTTGCTCTGTAAATTGTTGCTCGAAAGGACCCAAGTTCAAAACCACATCATCAAAACCAACTTGACTGAAGTCAGGAATCAAAGTAGCATCCAAAGTGAAATTTTCGGTAAGACCATATTTGATATCCATCCCCACGGCCCAATCAAATTCAGTTTTCCCTTGGAAAGTATTGGTTATAGAAGATTGGTAAGGATATAAGTTTAATCTTGTGGTTGGTTTGATTTCTCGCAAATCAGTCACCAACCCGTCGTATTGAGTCCATCGTCCTACAGTATTGTCGATGTGATTCCACGTATGTTGTTCGTTTAGTAATTCAAGTCGACGATGAAAATTGAACCCCCAAGATTGAACCGGTTGATTTTGAAAACGTAAAGCTCGGTAAGGAATTTTCATTTCTACATTCCACCCTTTATCCGTGATTTTGGTTGCACTATCCCAAACGGCACTCCAATTAAAATCTTCATTCCCATTGGAGACTTTTGCATCAGCTTGATTACCAGTAGCTTGAACGATAAATTCAAACGGATTTTGCCCGTCGTCATTCGGATTGATCGTGACTAAGAAAAAATCAGAGATACTAAAATTGTCTCGAACTGCGAACTCTTGTGGAATCTTACCTGGATTCGGATCTCTCATTTCTGCAGAGATGTAAATGGCGTCATCATTGTAAACGACTTTGACTTTTGTTTGGTAGTTGTTGTCTACTAATTTCCCATTAGCAGGTCTTAATACAACGAAATCCGTGGCTTCTTGGGCGTTTGCCCAAGCCTCATCATCCAAAGCGCCATCAATTTTAGGAGCTTTCTCGATACGTGTCGTTTTAATCGTTTTTCGATTCTCGTTGGATTGCGCCTTTGTAGTTAGTGTAAAAACAAGGCATACTAAAATAGCAAGCGTTAGTGGTCGCATGTGTTTTTGTGTTGATTGAGTTGCTTTCGCTCGTTAAATCTATAATTCACAAGTAGGATAGAATTACAAAACATTGTTAATTATTTCAAAGACTTCTTAAAATTTGGGATGTGACAGAATCGAGTTGTTAAATACTTCTTAAAATGCAGGTGAAGGGGCACTGATTTTTTTGCAAATTATGACACAAATCCTCAGTTGAATTTGTATTTTTGCAGCCATTAAATCACACTTTCAACTATGAATTTACACGAATATCAAGGAAAAGAAATTTTAAACAGCTTCGGCGTAAGAATTCAACGCGGTTTAGTAGCTACTACATCGGAAGAAGCAGTAGATGCAGCAAAGAAGTTAACGGAAGAAACCGGAACAGGTTGGCACGTAATCAAAGCCCAAATTCACGCAGGTGGCCGTGGTAAAGGTGGAGGTGTAAAGCTTGCTAAAAACCTTGATGATGTAAAATCAATCGCCAATGATATTCTAGGAATGATGTTGATCACTCCTCAAACACCACCTCAAGGAAAATTAGTAAACCAAGTATTGGTTGCAGAGGATGTGTATTATCCTGGTGATTCTGAGCCAGAAGAATACTACATGTCAGTATTACTAAACCGTGCTACCGGTAAAAACATGATCATGTACTCTACAGAAGGTGGAATGGACATTGAGACTGTTGCTGAAGAAACTCCACATTTAATCTTTACTGAGGAAATTGATCCGTTATTAGGTATTATGCCTTTCCAAGCGAGAAAGATTGCCTTTAACTTAGGATTGTCTGGTGCAGCCTTTAAAGAAATGGTTCGTTTTGTTACAGCATTGTATACAGCTTATGTAAAGAGTGATTCATCTTTGTTTGAAATTAATCCAGTTTTAAAAACCTCTGATGATAAAATTTTAGCGGTAGATGCAAAAGTTACCTTGGATGACAACGCATTGTTTAGACACAAGGATTACGCTGAATTACGTGACGTAAGGGAAGAAAATCCGATTGAAGTAGAAGCGAAAGCAGCTGGATTGAACTATGTGGATTTAGATGGAAACGTTGGATGTATGGTAAACGGAGCTGGATTAGCGATGGGTACTATGGATTTAATCAAAGAATCAGGTGGTGAGCCAGCAAATTTTTTAGATGTTGGTGGTACAGCTGATGCACAGCGTGTAGAGACTGCATTCGGAATCATTTTAAAAGATCCGAATGTAAAAGCAATCTTAGTAAACATCTTTGGAGGAATCGTTCGTTGTGACCGTGTTGCTCAAGGTGTAGTAGATGCTTATAAAAATATGGGAGACAAAATCAACGTACCAATCATCTGTAGATTGCAAGGTACCAATGCTGTGGAAGCGAAAGAACTTATTGATAATTCAGGAATGGAAATTATTTCAGCAACTGAGTTTCAAGAAGCGGCAGATAAAGTACATGAAGTACTAAATGCTTAATTCAAATTCTTAATTTATATTGGAAAAGCCTCAACAACTGTTGAGGCTTTTTTTTATTCCAATTCGTAAACTTGATAACGTCGAGACCAAGAAAAATATTCTGTGGGATTTAGCTCGATATCAATAAAGGTTTCCGGACAAATAACATGAGGAGTGCCCCATAAATGGAATTGTTTGGTTTTGAAATTGCCCGTTTCGCTGATGCCAATATTCAAGGCTTTGTTTTCTAATTTCCAAAAGGCGTCGACCTCTCGATCTTTCAGTTCTGTACTGATGAAAAATGCTTGGGTTGGACTTTTTACAAACTCAATCTTTTTGTCTTTGATCGACATGGCTTTCTCCTTGTTCACAAGCTCTGTCAGCTCCTCCAAGCGAAGTTCAGTGGGAATAGTAAGAGTATAGTCATTTCCAATAAAAGAATCTCCAAACCCAATAAAATTATGATTGTATTCATTCGTTTTGATGACCTTACTTCCTGTATTCTCTAATTGGTAATCAATTTGAATTCCGTCTTCTTTTAGAGATATAGTTTTCTTCAAAACATAGGCATATCCTTGGTTGAACTTGCCGATGGAATTGAAGGTAATTTGGTCTTCTGATGGTTTGATGTCTACCTCTAAGGGAATAACAGGATAAGGCTTTTGAAAATGATAAGATTCTTCTTCTTTTCGAATCATGCCAACCCCAATCTTGTGAAAATACGCTCCAATCTTTGCTTCTTCAAAACCAAGCGGATTTGTTGTTCCGAATTCGTTGTACAATCCTCTACCGAAGGATTTATCATCTTTATGAGTTTGATTCTCTAATTCAGATGCTAATAATTCTGTCCCGTTAAATTGTAAGCTTGTTATTTTGCCGCTGTGATCAAACCGTGAATTTTGATAACCTTCTTGAGGTAGATCGATGGTGATGGCAAAATGTTTGTTGGATAGGACCAAACTCATGTTCAATTTTTTAATTCAATTATTCCACCATTATTTTTACCAATCAGGGTTGTTATATTGATGAATTTACCCCAAAGTTTTAATGGTATGATCCTACGAATCTAAAGATAAATGCTTGAATAAGTCGGATAAATAATAAGAAAGAAAGGTCGGTTTGGGATATCTAGAACATGAAATTCAGCAGTCCTTGATTGGTATCTCTTCTTTCAATGAGCCATTTTATGGCTTCCTCTTTATTGGTAAAGTTCTTAAAAATGTCTTGTCCCCAATTTTTTGCTACCGATTCTTTGAATTCCAAACGTGATTTGGTGTTCGAATCATCGGATTTAAAAACAAATGCACAATGATGTTGTATGGTGAGACCGGTTAATGAAATTAAGTTTTTATTCATTTCATATAAATCATAGAAACCATAGTTTTCAATAACATCGGTCATGTCAAATAAAATATAGTGACTTTTGTGTGTTTTGCTGAATTCAGCAGCATCAGCGATAAATTTTACTTCCTTGTCTTTATCTAAAACCCCCACGTATGAAGCCATAACCAGGTGATTGACATGATCAAAATCAATGGTTTCTGATGTACTAAGGTTCTCGGAATCAATAGAGTGCCTGAAAATATCAAGCATTTTCTCTAGGGTTTCAAAATCCAACGGTTTGTTGAAGAATTGCTTGACGTAAGGATAATTTAATACCCGCTTTTTGTCATCTGGATTGATGGAAGAGGTAAGCATGAAAATAATCGTATGGGATTTTTTTGAAGCATCAAATTTGTCGTACTCTTCTAAAAACCGCCAACCATTCATCAATGGCATATTGATGTCCAATAAAATAATATCGATAGGATCTGAATTCTTCTTCAGGTATTCAAGAGCGTCTTTACCACAAGATATTTCGATGATATCTAACGAAGAGTTCAGTTCATTTAAAATATACTTGTTGTAAAAGTTTGCATTCGTATCATCATCAATCAGCATTATACGCTTAAGATTTTTCATGATACATCATTTTTTAATGGTAAAATAAAATGTTGTTCCTTTTCCCGGGGTAGAGGTCAACCAAATATCACCTCCATGCAATTCTACGACTCGTTTACAATGTGCAAGACCAATTCCAGTTCCGTGGTATTTGTCTTCAGCATGTAACCGTTGGAACACTTCAAAAATTCGGTCGAAGTGCTGTTCTTCAATACCAATACCGTTGTCTGCAAAAGAGAATGTTATTTTTTCATCATCTTCTTTGGCATCAATGACCAAGAATGGGGTTACACCGTCAGCTACGTATTTAAAGGCGTTGGTGGTAAGATTTAAAATCAACTGATGGAAGTCGTTTTCAAAAACATCCATTTCAGTGACTTTTCCAATATAATTGATTTGTGCCTTGTCTTTTTGAATCATTTCGTGCAGATCAATTTTTAGATTCAGAAGCACTTTACTCATTTCAATACGCTTTTTCTCTTTTTCTTTTCCGATTCGGGAATAGAAAAGAAGGGCCGTAATGAAATCCTTCATTCGATTGGCAGAATAAACAATCACGTCCAAGCTTTTTTCGCCAATTTCATTCAATCGGTCGCGATTGGTTTCTAGAAGTCTGGAGAAAGACAAGATCGAATTTAAAGGTTCCTGCAAATCGTGAGAAGTGATGTAGGTGAACTGCTGTAATTCTTTGTTTTTACTTTCTAATTCCTTGTTAAGCTGCAGCAAATCGGCGTTGATATCTTTTTGCATTCCCAATTCAACACCTTCTGTGATATTTACATGACTTCCAATCAAACGGGTTGGTTTCCCATCCTTATCTCTGATGGCAGTACCACGACAACGCATGTAAACCATGTGTCCATCTTTATGTCGGTATCTTACAATTTGGTCGTAAGGATGATCTGGGTTGTTCAGATGTTTCTCTAAGTTTTGGGTGGCGACTTTGAAATCTGACGGATTGATGATTTCTTGCGAAGCAGCGAGACTATCATTCATTTCTTTAGGGTCGTAGCCTAAGGCCGTCCAGCCCTTATCGCTCATCCAAGCGTTACCGGGCTTTTCAAGATCCCAATACCACAAGCCATCTAAGGAGCTGTCTTGAAGTACATCAAATAAAGAATTGTCTTTATGGAGTAAATCGTAAAGCTCTTGCTTTAGGTAGTGTTCTTTTTGTATAGCATTTTTTGAGGGCATAGCTATGTTTGATTACATAATTCTTCAAACTCATAAAAATCGGTCAACGCATCTGTTCTAAGGTAGTGATTTTCAATGATTTTTCCAATTTATCTTGGTTATTTGTTTATTTCTTTTTTAACAATTTAATGTTTCTTTTTCTCAATAGTTTCATGCCTAGGCATTGCAACTATTAGCCTTCTTTAGTTTTATCTCTAGTTTCTTTGATCACTTCGCCAATCTTTGTCATGACATGCCGGGCAGATGGTATGAATAACGATATATTCTTTCTGCTCTTCTAGAGACAACTCCTCGGGAGCCTTCCATTCATCGGTTTTCGATAATTTTAGGTTATTGCAAATACTGCAGCGTTGAGTTGGATTTTTAAAATTACCGGTAGTTTCAGAAATGTGAACTGGATTGCTAAAAGGCTCTTCACGCAGCAAATAGTTGTTGATATTCAAACGTTCATTTTCGTCTGGTTTAATCACCATTTGCATGAATCTTTTATGGCTTGGTGAGTCACAACGATAATTAATGGTGTGCTCTTTACCCAATCTTCGGCATTTACCAAACACTACTTGATAATACATTTTAGTTGCTTCTCCCACGATATAGGATAATAAAGATTTACCAATTACTTTTTCTTTGACAGCTAAATCGTCTGCTCTACCAACCGTTGCTGCTTTGACCCAATCGTCTGATACTTCAACGATCTTGTTGGCTCTGTCTACCTGGTAGGAAACTTTTTCAATGTAATTCATCTGATATTACTAATTGGTTAAATCTAATTATCTATTATTCTAGACTTCTTCTGTCACCCATTTTTTCATGGTTTCAATAAGAACATCATTGTCAATTGGTTTGGTGATATAATCTACAAATCCTTCTCTTAAACAACGTTCTTTGTCACTTGTCATGGCATAAGAGGTTTGTGCAATAATTTTTGCTTTGGGGTTTACCTTTAAAATTTGTTTGGTGGCCTCATATCCGTCTAAGATTGGCATTCGAATATCCATGAGTGTAATGCAGATATCATCATGCTCAACAAATTTTTCAACCGCTTCTTCACCATTTTTTGCCCAAATAGTCTGTACCGGTAAATCTTTTAGAATTTCCTTTAAAAACAGTCGATTTGCGTAATCATCTTCAGCTACTAGGATCTTCTTACAATTCAACATGGTATTGTTCTTAGAAGTTCTCTTTTTAGTCACTTTCGTCTTCTGGGTAGTGCTAATTTTTCTATGCGGAAGTGTAATCGTGAAAATACTTCCTTTACCCAACTCAGATTGTACATCAATACTACCGCCAAGTAAATCAACAATACCTTTGGAAATTGTTAATCCGAGACCAGTTCCTTTAGTTTTGGCACTGTCTTTATTTTCGAGTCTTTGGAAGCGTTCGAAAATCAGATCGAGCTTGTCTTTCGACATTCCCAATCCAGTATCAGAAACAGTAAGAATTAATTTAGAGTTGACTACATTGTAGCCGAATTCTACCAATCCTTTTTGCGTGAATTTCAATGCATTATCAATCAAATTGGTCAACAGCTGTTTCAAACGAGTCCCATCGCTTTCAACCACCAAATCCTCTATAGACTTCGGAATGATGGTTCGCAATTTTACCTGATGTTTTTCATCCTGTTTTTTGATCTCATTAAAAGTTGTTTCCAGTTCTCTGAATAAATTGCCCAAATGACAACTTCCCATATTGATTTGTAGTTCCCCAGCTTCAATCTTTGAAATATCAATGATATCATTTGTCAAAGTCAATAATTGCTTGGTGCAACTCTCTATGATATCTACATAAGAGATACGCGTTTCTACATCAAGATCATCCTTACGTAGCATATTGGCAAATCCGAGCAATCCGTTCATAGGTGTTCGGATCTCATGACTCATATTCGCTAAGAATTGATTTTTGTAAATATTTGCTGTCTCCGCCTTGCGCTGCGCTTCAATAAGTCGAAGTTCTTGTAGTTTTCGATCGGTGATATCTTGTGAGACACCCCATATGGCGTATACTTCTCCGTCTTCATTTTGCAAAGGTTCTCCTTTGGCCCATTGCCATTTGATAGCACCGCTTGAAGTTTTCATTTCCACTTCGATTTGGTAAGGCGTTGCATTTGCAATGCCATTTTCGATGGAGGAATTAATTAATTCCCAAGAAGCTTCGGTCCAGAACTTTTTGTGTTCCGAATAACTGGGTACGGGGGCCATATAATCCAAATCAAACATCTTGTACATTTCTTTTGTCCAAGTAATTTCATTGGTTTTTACATCTAAGTACCAGCTACCAACTTTGGTGACGGCCTGTGCTTTATTCAAATGGAAACGATTACGTTTCAATTCTTCTTCTTTTTCTTTTAATTGATTGATACGTACGAAGGCAATCACAACACCATCAATCTTTTTATCTAAGGTTACAAACGGACTGATACGTTTTAAATACCAATTCCCATGAATATCTTGTACTTCATTCTCAAAGGTTTTTAAATCTTCTAAGGCCCTTCTTGCATTGTCAATAATGGTCTTTCGAATTTCTGAATTGAAGTTAGAAGTAAAGGAGGTCAATGATCGACCAATATCACTAGGTTCAAGATTGAAAACCTTTTTAATTTCTGGCGTGTATTTTCGGATGTTTAGATTGGCATCCAAGAATAAGGTTCCGATGTCTGAACTACTCAATAAATTGTTCATGTCATTATTCAAATCCTCCAACTCTCGGTTCTTTTCTTGAAACTCTGAGTTCACGGTATACAATTCCTCATTCACAGACTGTAATTCCTCGTTCGAACTTTGAAGCTCTTCGTTAGAAGACATCAACTCTTCATTAGAGCTCTGTAATTCCTCATTACTTGTTTCTAATTCTTCTACAATGTTCTGAAGCTCATGGCTTTTTTGTTTTAGCTCTTGTTCTAAGCTTTCGATGCGCTGTTTCGAGAAGTTTGAAACATCATTATCGGATAAAATAATTTGTTCTTCAGCCTTGTTAATTACACCTTCACCAAATTGAATCAAGTATTTCTGATTCCGCAAGGAAGGATTTTCAGCTACTTCAAAATACAAATTGGTTACCAGCTCTTCATCTTGATTTTTATAAACCAGATTTTTTATTTCTACGGAGCTCCCGGTTTCATCTACTTTTCGAAGTCCGTTTTTGATAACTGTAGCAAGTTCCTGAGATACCATTTGATATAGGTTGGTCGTAAATGATCCGTCAGATTGATTGAACCATTTTTTAAAGTCTCCAACCATAAACTCTACATTACATTCTTTGTCAACAAAGACACTAACAGGGGCATGCTTTTGACTTAGGATTTTGTAATAATGGCTTTCGCTATTTTTTGTGCTTGTTTGATTCTGTTGTTTTAATGTCAACCCCTGAAGCGGGTTGATAGAACGCATTTTTGAATAGGTATACAATTTATTTCCCTTGTTAATACGCTTTATGGCTTTTAAATTTTGGTAAACCTTGTACTTGTTATCAATAACAGAAAATAAACTACTGATAGGTCCTAGAGATTCACTGCTTCCGAGGAATAAAACTCCGTCTTGATTTAAAGAAAACTGAAATCCTGCTAAAACCGATTTTTGAGTTTCATTGGATAAGTAAATTAAAAGGTTTCGGCAAGAAATTAAATCCACTTTTATAAAAGGAGGATCCTTGGTTACATCATGGTAAGAGAAAATAATTTTCTCACGCACCTTATTTATGATTTCTATATTTCCACCTGATTTTAGGAAGTATCTTTCGAGAAGTTCATTATCGATATCTTCTGAATTGTTAATAGGGTAATTACCCATACTAGCAAAGTTCAGTGCTTTTTTGTCAATATCGGTAGCAAAAATTTTATAAGAGATGTTTAGTCGATTTCGTTTGATGTAATCTTCAAATAGAATTCCTAATGAATAAACCTCTTCACCACTAGAGCAGCCAGGTACCCAAATTCGAATAACATCATTGTTTCCTTTTTTATTACAGAGTTGTGGAATTACTTTTTCCTTGATAACCCCAAAGGCTTTTTTATCTCTAAAGAAGCTGGTAACACCGATTAAGAACTCGTTGTTTATGGCCTCCTTTTCTTCATCACTAGTAATTAAAAAACGCAAGTAGTCTTCAAGCGTTTTTAAATTATGAAGATTCATTCGCTTTTCAAGGCGTCTTAATAGGGTATTTACCTTGTACTTTTTAAAATTAACATCCGTATGCTTATAGATTACTGATAAAATAGTCTGAAACGTGCTCTCCTTGTCCATATTGGCAGTTTCCATTTCATCGATATCAAGGACTTTAAAATGCTTTAAACTATTTTTAGTATAGTTGATGATGGTTTCGGCGATGTTTTCTACGGGTAAAATAAAGTCGGGAAGGTTGGTTAAAATGGAAGAGTTAGGCATACCGTCAAATTGAGCGGTATTCGGATCCTGTACAAAGATGGTTCCCATTTCCTCCTTGATGGTTTTAATACCTCTTGAACCATCAGAACCGGTACCTGATAATACCACCCCAATGGATTTCTCTTGAAAGGCTTTTCCAACCATGTGGAAAAAGATATCAATGGGCAGATTGAGTTGTTCTTTCGGATCTTTATCAATCAATACAAATTGATCCCCTTCAATACCAATATTGTTATTTCTATTGTTGAGATACACACAATTTGGCTTGATTTTTTGTCCATGCTCCGCCGTAAAAATCTTCATTTGCGTATGCTTGGAAAGCAATTCGGGCATCAAACTTTTAAAGTCTGGAGATAAATGTTGAATCACAACATAGGCGACACCGGTATTTTTAGGAACGTGGTCAAAAAAAGTTTGTACTGCTTCTAATCCTCCTGCAGATGCGCCAATCGCAACTACATAGAAATCTTTATCGTTGGCCATGATTGATTAAAGTTTATTAACATAAATTTAATGAAAAGGCCAGAGTTAGACAAATGACATTTGTCATGGTTTTGAATTTCAAGAGATTAATATATTAATAAATTAATAAATCAATAAATCAATAATTTAATAATAAAATGATGTAATAATAGAATGGCTGAAGGAATTCAAACGGAAGGGCTAGATGGAGAAAGTTTGATGGTTTCCTGTTGAAAATCATGCAACAACAAAAAAGCCTGGCTACTGCCAGACTTTTCGTTCAATTAGATTTTAATTGTTTTTGATGATGCTTTCCTAATTAGAAAAAGAATGATCGCTTTTTATATTGATCAGAGGTACGATGCTAAATATCTTTCAACACCAAACCACTTCTTTTGCACCGTACGGTTCTCTGATCGAAATGGGATAAACGAATCTTTGATTCACTTATGTTTGATGTTTTTGATTAATTGTTAAACAAAAATACTGCAAGAATCAGACATGTTCCAAATCAAAACAAAGTTTTAACAGCCTTTTAGTACAATAAAATCAAATGTTAAAAAGAAAACGTTGTCGTATTAAAGGGTTGTTTCCTAGTGGTCTATGTGAAATCTTAGGTTTTCTAAATAGATAATTGTGAGAACCGTTCCGAATACTCCAATGATGGTCCAAAGAAGGATTAAAAGGTAGTCGGGATTGATGTGCTGTACATGCATGCTGACGTTCATGGCCATCATCGCAAATCCGAGGGTGCTAGTCTTGGTAAGAACGATACCAGTTAAAATATATCCCCATCTTTCTTTCCAATAGAGCATGAGTCCGGTTGCAATCATAAGAGGAATGATTATCCCCAGGTCGAGCGAATAGGCAATTAATGGAGGTTTACCATTAAAAGTATTGGATTGATGAATGGTGCTATTTAGATGAGAGGCAATGTCCTTGATCCATATAAAGCCGAGCATCAAGGCAATGACAAATAAGTAAGTTACAATAAGCAATTTCCAATTGGTTCTAGGGAAAGAGAATCGTACCTTTTCGTGTGAAAGTAACATGCAGGAGCGAATGAATCCGACAATAGACAAACCGAAAATTCCAACCTGAAAAAAATATAAGAAGGTCAGCTCAGCGGTGAACACAAAGAAACTGTATGTGTAGGCGAAGTAGAGCAGGAGCCCTGTGTTTAGCATCCACCATTTGATTCGATGTTGTCCAATTCCTCGTGTTAAACTCATTAATAAAATCGGAACCACAATAACAAGGGTAATAATATCCTGCCCCAACCATTGTGCTTTTAACCAGCTATTGTCTTGGTAAATATCATTATTGTAAATCGTCAAAGCACAAGAAACAGTGGCAAGTATGGCAATGATTCTAATGATAAGTTTCATGGGTTCTTTTTTAAAGGAGAAGATACATCCACCAAAGCTCCATCAGGGTCTTTTAATAACATCCGATGTTGACCGTAAAAAGTTTCTTCTGGACGGCTTACAATATCGAACTTTTCGGCTTTGGCGAGCTCATAAATTTCTTGCACATCTTCTACAACAATGGTGATGTAAAATCCGGTTGGTGTATTTTTAAAGTCAGCTGGAACAGCATCATAGGTTTTGGAGATAATACCTAGTTCCAATCCCTTTTCTTTGGATACCAAATGTATGAACCAATCACTTTCATACCCTACTTCAAAATCAAACAAATGGGTGTAAAAATCTCGACTTTTGAGTAAATGCTCTGAACAGATGTTTATCAGAATCCGATCGATTTTCATAGCGAATCGCGATTAATTGGTTGAAACATCTTAAAGGTAACCAATATTTTGAAGCGATTGACCTTAGCTTAAAAAATAATTAGGATTTAGGCTGCTGCTGGGTAATGCAGTGAATCATACCTCCATTTTCATAGACATTACGGCAATCGATACCCACAACTTCTCGATTCGGATACAATCCTTGCAGCAATTGTAAAGCCACACTATCATTAGGATCATTGTAGGTGGGAACCAACACCTTGGTATTAGCAATATAATAGTTGCAATACGACCCTTTGTACCCCAAGTTTTTTCCGTAAGTGGTAACTACATCTCTTTCGGTAAGTGGCAGTTTCAAAAACTCGTAAGCATTTCCTTGAGCATCTCTAGCAGCGTAAAGCTTGTCGATATCCGAAGGAAGCACATCGTAATTTAAAAGGTCTTCACGATTCATGGTTACGATCGTTCTCGAATTGCCAAAACGGGCAAACCCATCAATATGTTGATCGGTAATTTCCAGACCTGCTTGGCCCTCTAGCCAAACAAAGTGAGTGGCTCCCAAATAACGTGTAAAAATGTCTTCAGCTTCTTTTTGCGTCATTCCTGGATTTCGATTTGAATTTAAAATTGAAGATTTACAAGCCATTAAGGTTCCATGTCCGTCAAGTTCAACGCTACCACCTTCATTAATCATGATGTTCCTTAAGTTCACCACAGGGAGATTTTGTTCTTGACCAATTAGAGAAGGGATGGCGTTGCAATTTTCAAAATCCGCCTTATTTCCCCAACCATTGAATCCCCAATCTTGAATGAGGAGGTTGTTATCTTTATCCCTCACGTAAATGGGACCATTATCACGAATCCAGAAATCATCTGTAGGTAAGATTTTAAAGAATACATTGGAAAGGTCAAATTTGGCTTCATTTAAGAGGGCAAGAATTCGAGTTTTTTCAATGCTGCTGTAAGCAATAATGTTCACTTTTTCACTAGTAACCAATTCTTTGGTTACTTGAACCCAGGTGGCATCCATTCGAAGGCCATAGTTTCTCCCATACTGATACTGGTGGGGCCACTGTAACCAAGTGGCTTCATGGGGTTCGCTTTCTTCTGGAAAGGTGAATTCTACCTGCACTTGATTGTTATTGTTTTGCTGATTTTCTGTGGATAATTGGGTGTTTTCTTCCGGATTACAAAAACAGCACAATCCAATGATTCCGAATAGAAGGAAGTAATAGGATGCCTTCATGATTTTTTAATTTAGTTTTTTGAAGCTTTTTTGTCGGAATACGCCTTGTAAGCGAGTCCGGCACTGGCAACTGCTCCAGCAATACCGATCACGTAATTATCGCTAAAAGCTAGAATGATACCGGCAATAAAGCCAGTAATTCCTAGATAAAATGAAAAATTTGAGGATTTATTTTGTTGCTCACTCATATCGGGTTGGATTTGTAGGTTTATAAATGTAATTCTTTTTTCATTGCATAATTGTGTATAAGAACTCCTCTTAGGTCAAATTCATTTTTCCTCTCAACAACGAACCCCATTCTCTCAAAAAAGGGCTTGGCGGTTTCGCTGACATCCGTTTTTATAATTTGAGTTCCGTATCCTTTAGCCAAGCCTTCAATTTTGGATAGCAAAAACTTCGCAATACCACGTCCTAAATAAGAAGGATGCACATACATCAAATCGATGTAATTTTTGTTCTCTAATGAGCTAAAGCCGATGATTTTATTGTCCTCTAATACAGCATATACTTCTTGATGTACGATTTTTTGAGACCATCGATCTCTTTCTAAACTTGAGGCGGACCAGGCGTCGATTTGTTCTTTGGTATAGTCTTTTAAAGCAGTGTTTCGAACTGCTTGGTTGAATACATTTAGAATTTGGTCTAAATCATTTAGACGAACTCTTCTGCAATCGTAATCCCTGAGGTTGTCGTTGTTGGATAGATTCATTGACATCACCTTAAAAATGAAGTTTTCTTTTCCTATTTGAAAATCATGTTCACCAACTATTGAAAAGTCATGTCTGGTATAAAAATGTATGGCACGTAAGTTTTCTCGGAGTACCGAAAGCCAAATGGATTTATAGTTCAACCTTTTTGCTTCCTTTAATAATTCTGATTGTAGGGAGTGTCCTATTTTTTTGGAGAGGTATTCGTTGAGTACATAAATTTTTTGAAGTTGACATATATTTTCCTCGTTAACAAATGGCGAGGTAGAGGCCAGTTTAAGTTTGGCATACCCTACAGGCTTCTCGTTCCAATAGGCAATCCAGAATTGGTTATTTGGCTTTGAAAGACTGCCGTGAATTTTTTCTTTAGAGAAAGTCTGAGTAAGGTAGGCGGAAAGATCATTTGGATCGCGAAATAAATGTCCAAAGGTTTGCGTAAAAGTTGTTTTACCCAATTCACTAATGATATCGGCACCTATTAACCTTGCCTTATTGATTGTTAGCATGACCCTCTAATTTTAAATTTCGCATTCTTTTGGCATGCAAGAAAACAGCAATTGAACAGCCGATGACAATTGGTAAAGCACCAATCAAGGCACCGTAAATGATGTAGATGGAATTAGCGATCAAAGAGAACATCCGAAGTTTGAATTCTCCCTTGGTATACATCGAATAGAGGTTGATGATTAGGGCGATATACCCCACAATATCATAAATCATGGAAAACGAATTTGAGCATTGGATTAGAGCCTAAAGCTACAACAATCGTTTCAGATTTTGTTTTTAGGGAAAATCAATTGTTTCCTTCTTTTTTTAAGTATTTGAAGACAACCCTAAAGAAATTAGCCTTATTAATTGGCTTGGCAATAAAATCGTCGCAACCATGGTCAAAAGCTTCCTGAATATCGGAAGACAAGGAATAGGCCGTTTGAAAAATAATGGGTAATTCTGGATTCTTTGCTTTAATGAGGTTGGTTGCTTCGTAGCCTCCCATTACTGGCATTTTGATATCCATTAATACTAGGTTTATGTTCTTATTACTTTCACAAATTTCAACAGCTTCTTTCCCGTTTTTGGCATGAAATAAATTATAAGTTCCTTCCATTTCTTCTTCGAAAAGCGCTTCTAAATACAGGTAATTTACGTCTTCATCTTCTGCAATAAGAATGTTGAAAGATCCATCATCAGCGTTGTTGTTTCTAGGGATTTTTTTAGACAAATCTATTTTAGATTTATGCGGAATGCTCAAATAAAACGTAGAACCGGTTCCTTTTTCAGATTCCAAGGTAATATGTCCGTTTAAAAGACTAGCATGCTCTTTTGAAATAGATAGCCCCAAACCAAGGCCGCCTGTCTTTTGTGAATAAAACTTATCCTCTTGCGAGAATCGCTCAAATATCATTTCGAAATTCTCTTTGGCAATTCCGATACCTGTATCTTTTACATAAAAAACAATGAGTTCATTTAAAATAGAATAGCCAAACTCTACAAAGCCTTCTTTGGTATATTTGATTGCGTTTTCAATGAGGTTGCTGAGAATTTTGATAAGCTTGGTTTTGTCGGTTACGATGTTACAAGCATTGTCTGGAAGTGATTTCTTTACGTATAAAGCCAATTTCTTTTCTTTGGCTTTGAAATTGAAAATGGAGAACAACTCCATCAATACTTCATTGATGTTGAATTCACTTTCTTTGATTTGAACCTGACGAGCATCGAGCGTGGATATTTCTAGAATATCATTCAAAATTTGCAGTAATTGTTTGGAACTGCTTTGAATGATGGAAGAATAGTATTTTAACTTTTCTTGTGATAGGTTCGGATTGGTGATGAGGTTGGAAAAACCTAAAATTCCGTTCATCGGCGTACGTACTTCATGAGAAAGGTTGTTTAGAAACTCAGTTTTTAATTGACTACTTTCTTCAGCCTTTTCTTTAGCGTATTTTAGTTCAGTGATATCGGTTCCGAAAACAATGATGTTTTTTACCTCGTTTTGTTCGTCGAAAATTGGGATTTTATCAACTTGAATCCACTTAATGATACCATCAACACGGGTAATCATTTTCAGTTTCTTCCGAATTGGTTTACCTGTTTTGATAACTTTTAAGTCGTCTTTGAAATGTTCGGCAGCACCTTCGCCGTAAACGAATTTGGCAGGTTTGCCCTCGATAAGGTGTTTCGGCATTCCAACGAGATCACCTACACTTTCGGTCACTCGAACGATATTATTCGAAGTGTCTTTGATGAGAATATAAGTGGGGTCATTATCATATATCAACTTAATTTCGTTAAATAGGTTTTCGAATTGCCGTGTATTTGAATTTCTTTCGGTGACATCTGTATGTGTACCTACAAGTCGAAAGGGTTTTCCTTTTTCGTCATAAAAAATTTTCGATCGGGAAATGATTTCAACATGATGGCCATCCTTATGTTTCATGGAAAAATCTATTTCAAAGCGATCTTTGTTGCTTTTTACCGCCTCTTCAAAAGCGTTTAATGTTTTGACAGCCTCCTCAGGGACCGTTAATTTTTCCCAAGTAGTTAAATCGTTTTCCAATTCATGATCTTGATAACCTAGCAGTTCTTTCCAGCGAGGCGAATAATAAACGGTTTGGTTGATTAGATCTGTGTCAAATACACCGTCTGAAGTGGCTTCAAGAATCTCCTCAAGTCGCTCTGAAATTTTCTTTTCTCGCGCTAATATTGATTGAAGTTCTCGTTGTGCCTTTTCTTTTTCAGCTTTAGCAAGTTTTTTTTCGGTAATGTTAGTATGCGTTCCTACAATTCGATAGGCGATAGCTTCCTCATTGTAAAAAACTTTTGCTCTTGATAAGATGTCGACCCAAGATCCATTTTTGTGTTTCATTTGGAATTCTATCTCATAATGATCTCTTTTACCTGAAGTGATTATGTCAACCTGCTCTAGTGTTTTTGCAACATCTTCAAGTTTGGTTAATTTCTCCCAAGTTGTAAATTCATTTTTGAGTTCGGAATCTTTATACCCCAAAATTTCTTTCCAACGAGGTGAAAAGTAAACATCATTGGTAATTAAATCCCAATCAAAAACACCATCAGAAGTTACCTCCATTACCAAGTTCAGACGTTCTAGTAAATGATTTTCGCGATCAAAGGCTTCTTTCAGTTCGCTATTGGTGATGCGTAATTCTTCATTGACCACCTCATAATCTTCATTCTTTTCTTTTAATTCTTTTGAGGTTTTTATGGCTTTGTCACGAGCTTCCTTAGCTTGTTCATGGAGTTTTAATTTAGAGATGTCAAATCCTAATCCGTGAAGACCTTTTAGTTTTCCTTCATTATCAAACCATGGTATTTTTCGAGTGGCCACCACAAAGCGATTCCCAGGTTTGGATGCATCTATGGTTGATTCCTCAACGATCAATTCTTTTTTAGTTTTTAGAACCTTTCTGTCGTCTGCTCTGTATTTTTCAGCCAGATCGTTTGGAAAGATGTCGTAATCTGTTTTACCCGAAATTTCAGTAGGAGGTATATTTAGCAACTCACAAAATGCTGTGTTGGCATGCAGGTATGTAAGGTCTTTGTCTTTGATAAAGGCGAAACCGGGAATAGAGTCCATTAATTCGGTGATACCATGCTCGTGATTAGCTTTGTAGTCTTTGAATTCTTTTTCAATTATTTTCGCTTGAACTTCCAGTGTTTCTTTTTGTTGCTGGATGAGCTCCTCGTAATTGATTTGCTTAGTGATGTCTTGCACCACCCCTTTGATTCCTTTAGGATTTTGATTGTTATCAAAAAGCACTTTACAGTTCACTAAAATATGACGAAGCGGTTTCTTGGGTATTTGGTACCTATAAATAAGATTATAGTTTTCACCATATTTTTCAGCTCGATAAACCAAATCCATTAAGACTTCTGCATCGTCTTCAGGAATCCGTGAAATGAATTTTTCAAAATTGGGCGGTTTGCTAGCCACTTTGAAGCCTAATATATGGAAAACTTCATCGGACCACCATTGGGTATCTTTTTTAAAATCGTGTTCAAATAGTCCAATGGGTTGAATATGGTGTTTTTCTGATTTAAGTCTATGTGGACTTGAATGCTTCTTATTTTGTTGGTCGACTTTTGTTTTCATGCCTCAAGATTTTACTAGTTCAAGCAAAATTTTCACAACAATTATTTCGTAAAGTTTGGGGGAAGCTTCGCGCGGGAGGTTTACTTTCAGCTGAGAGGTAATTCGCAATTAAATTTACAAAAAAACAATCAAAAACCCTTGTAAAATAAGCCCAAATATCAAAGCTATATAGAGCCTCATTTTATAGAAAACAAAAAAGCTACCCGTGGTTAAGGAAGCTTTTTAAAAAAGTTAGTAGTCTTTACAGATTCGGAATCACCAACTCTTGTCCTGGATGAATGACATCTGGGTTTTTAAGAATATCGGTGTTGGCTTCGAAGATGGCTTTGTATTTCATTAAGTCACCGTAATAATGTTTTGCAATCTTACTAAGTGATTCTCCACTTTTTACAGTATGTCTATGATATACACTATCATCTGCAACTTTAATATCGGCCATGATATCCGTTGGATTATCACCTCCGATGCGTTTGATTTCATCCCATAACAAGTCTTTTTCATAGGGTGTTTGCGCCGTCCCCCAAACTTGCAATTGGCCATTTTCCTCTTTTACATTTCCGTCTTGAATTTGTAGCTTTTCGCCCAACTCAAGAACACTTTGATATTTTGTTTTGCTCATGGTTGATAAATTTAATATACCATGTAAGATGAATAAAAAATTGCGAATAAGCAAATTCATATTCTAAATTAAATTCAGGGAATTAGTAACATCATTTTGAGTTAAAAGCCAACGTAAAGAATGGGTTAAATCCATCCAAAATAAGACTTTCGTATGGTAATTTCATTCTCATTAGAACTCCTGTAATAATTTATCATTTTTCTTGTGAAAAACACAACTTATACTCTGTGTTTATAAGAATAAAATAATTGATTTAAAATGTTGAAAATTAATATATTAACTTAATGTTAAGCATGTGATTTTTTTAACTTTTCTTTAGATTTTTCTTAAGGAAGTAGTAACAATTTTAGCCTGAATTGAGGAGTATTTTTGCACCGGATTTCAGGTCCACACGAAAAAAAATATTTTAAACAAACAAGTACCCAAAAAAACAAAAAAAATGAAATTAAAAACATTAGTTTTTGCATGTTTAATCGGATTAAGCAGCATCGTATCAGCTAATCCTAACAACCCAGCTGAAAAAGAAAGAGAATTGACGAACATCTACATGGATGTAAAAGATTTTTTGAAAAAGCCAAACTTTGCTTTAGAAAATGATGTAGAAGCAACTGTTAAAATTACCGTAAACAATAATAATGAGATTGTTGTATTATCTGTAAATTCTAACAATGAATTATTAGATTCATTTATCAAGGCAAGATTGAATTATAGAAAATTATCTCAGAAGGTAACTTCAAACGTATACACCCTACCATTGAAAGTATTAGCTTCTAAGTAATCGGATTATTTGAATTAAATTGTAAAAAAGCACCCAATGGGTGCTTTTTTTATTTTACGTCTACTTTAATGATTTAGATCGAACCACTTTTGTGTTGAATAAATCATTGATATCCAATTCATAAAGTTCTTTTTTGGATGTTCTGGTGTAGGCCAGTTTGTCTGAGTAAATACCTCCGAACAAATACAGTTTGTTATTGTAATACTGCATTTCTGCACCGTCTAAAAAGAAGTCTACATTGTATTCTTGAAGTAACTTTGTCTGCGTGTCAAACACCAATAATTTTCCAGGGTGATAAATAAAAATCGTGTTTTCAAAACTTGCTAATACAGCCTTGGCTATTCCTTTGAAAAGATCTCCTTCAAGCGTCCATTCCCCTGAGCTCAAATCAAATGACTCAATTTCGGTCAATTCACCGTCTCTGTTACCACCAATAAGATAAATCTGGTCTTGAATGACAATTCCATTGGTTTCTTTTGGTGTTATCATGTTTGGTAATCCGTACCACAAGCCTGTTTTTGTATTAAATACAAAAGCCTTGTCTGAATATACTTTTTTACCATTTTTAGACACCTTGGTAGACCCGCCCATGGTGATGATGTTGTTTTGGTAGCTAACAGCCGTAAAATTTACTGCCTGATGCGGATTGGTATTGTCTACTTCAATGGTGTTCCTAGAGGTTGAATAGACCTCAATTGTGTTGTCTAATATCTCTGAGGTGCGATTTAAATTCAGTTTCTTGCCGCCAATAATGTATACGGCATTATTTGCGTTGACGGCTTTGTGAAAAGCCCTTTTACGAAATCTTTGGTCCGAGGAAGTCCAAGTATTGGTAGCGATGTCATAGATCTGTAATAGATCGCTGTAGGATTCAAAAGTGACATCCATTCTCATGCGTGCCAAGAAATCTTGAAAATTAGTGGACTCTTCCATGATTCGTCGATTCGGTTGCTCAATGAAGGATTTATCCCCCGAAAACACATGGATCTTTCCATTAACCAAGGTAGAGGCCGTATTACCTATTTTCTGAGGCAAGTCGGCCAATTTTTTCAATGGAATACTTCGCATCAATTTTTTGTTCGAATTGATCACCACCTCATTCAGATTTTCATAAGTATTTGTTAGAAAGACTTTATAATCTTGATTTTTGAGCTGTTTTAGCGTTATACGCTGAGTTTTGTAACCAATAATTGAGAATTGTAAAATATCCTCATTCGCAATGGTTTTGCTTGTGTTTAGCGTAAAATCGCCGTTCTTTAAAGAGGCAGTTCCGAGACCTAAACTTGGAACATATATGGCTACAAAGGCGATGGGTTTTTGTGTGTTTTTGTTAATCACTTTTCCTTTGATATTCTGTGCGTTAACTAATGAAAGCTGGAAAAGAAAAAGGAGTAGAATTGGTAGTGCTTTTTTCATGTGGGTGTTTTGAGTTATGGAAGCAAATAATGTTCCAAAACCTATAAGAATTTTATAATTCTATGATAAACTTTCTTTCAAAGTTGCGATTTCATCACGAAGTCGCGCTGCCTCGATAAAATCCAAAGCTTTAGCCGCTGTTTCCATCTGTTTTCTGAGGTTTCGAACACGCTTTTCAATTTCTTCTTTAGGAAGGTATTGCAAGTCTTGTTCGGCTGCCTTTTGGGTAGCCTTATCGTAATGATAACTCGATACCGCACTTTTTGATAGCGTATTGTCAATCCGCTTAGATATTTGCTTTGGCGTTATATTATGAGCCGTATTATAGGCGATTTGCTTTTCTCGTCTGCGGTTGGTCTCGTCAATGGTTTTTTGCATGCTGTCGGTGATGGTGTCTGCATACATGATGGCCAAACCATTTACATTTCTTGCGGCCCGACCCACCGTCTGCGTCAAAGACCGATTGCTTCGTAAAAATCCCTCTTTATCTGCATCCAATATAGCTACCAGTGAAACTTCTGGTAAGTCTAATCCCTCTCTTAATAGATTTACACCTACCAAAACGTCAAACAGGCCTTTTCTTAAATCCTGCATGATTTCTACCCGTTCAAGTGTATCAACGTCTGAGTGGATATAACGACAGCGAATATTCACACGAGTGAGGTATTTGGTCAACTCTTCGGCCATTCGTTTGGTCAAGGTCGTCACAAGCACACGCTCATCCACTTCAATTCTTTGCTGAATCTCTTCAATCAAATCATCAATTTGATTTTCACTGGGTCGAATTTGAATTTCAGGATCCAATAACCCTGTAGGTCGAATCACCTGTTCCACAAAGACGCCTTCGGTATTTTGAAGTTCGTAATCCGCTGGCGTCGCGGAAACATAAATCACCTGATTTTGTAGACCTTCAAACTCTTCAAATTTTAAGGGTCTGTTATCCATCGCAGCGGGTAGTCGAAATCCATATTCAACAAGATTTTCCTTTCTGCTTCGGTCACCACCATACATAGCATGTGTTTGGGGTACGGTTACATGACTTTCATCAATCACCATGAGGTAATCATCTGGAAAATAGTCTAATAGACAGAAAGGTCTGGTTCCAGGATTCCGGCCATCTAGGTATCTAGAGTAGTTTTCAATTCCAGAGCAATAACCCAATTCGCGAATCATTTCGAGATCGAATTCGGTCCTTTCTTTCAAGCGTTTTGCTTCCAGATATTTCCCGATTTCAGTAAAATAATCTACCTGCTTAACCAAATCATCTTGAATTTGATGAATGGCATCTTGCAGGACATCAGGCGAGGTCACGAATAAGTTAGCCGGATAGATATTCAATTGTTCAAATCGTTCAATAACTTGGTTGTTTTCCAATTCAAAGGCCTCTATTTCTTCGATTTCATCACCGAAAAAATGAATTCGATAGCCATTATCACCATAGGACGGATAAATGGTAATCACGTCTCCCTTAACTTTAAAAGAACCGCTTTTTATCTCATGTTCGGTTCTTGAATACAAGCTTGTCACCAATTGGTGTAAAAACTTGGTTCTCGAAATTAACTGCCCGACTTCAACATAAATAACATTCTTTTTGAATTCGGTCGGATTTCCTATACCGTATAAACAAGAAACTGAAGCGACTACAAGCACATCTCTGCGTCCTGATAAAAGAGACGAAGTGGTACTCAATCGAAGTTTTTCAATATCCTCATTGATGGATAAATCTTTTTCGATGTAAGTTCCTGTAACCGGAATGTAGGCTTCAGGTTGATAATAGTCGTAGTAGGAGACAAAATACTCAACCGCATTTTCTGGAAAAAACTGTTTGAACTCCGAATAAAGCTGTGCAGCCAAGGTTTTATTATGCGCCAATACCAAGGTTGGCTTCTGAACTTTTTCGACCACATTGGCAACGGTAAAGGTCTTTCCGGATCCGGTAACACCTAGCAAGGTTTGGTATTTTTCGTTTTGTTCAATACCCTTTGATAATTGCGCAATCGCTTCTGGCTGATCGCCAGTAGGAGAGAAGTCAGAAACAATCTTGAATTTCATGGTGTAAAAATAAGGATAGCTCGGAAATAAGTTACTCTCTTACCAGGCTAAAATTTCCAGTTTCTTTAATGATCTTGTCGTCATTGTCAATAATTATTGCCGTATACCAATAGGTGTTGGAAATTTGTGCTTTTCCATTAAAGGTGCCATCCCAACCAAGGGAGTTAAAATCGGTGATACTTCCAACGATATTGCCAAATCGATTGTAAATCTTGACATCAACACTTTTAAAATCATTCGCGCTAAGTCCCGTAATATTCCAATAATCATTGTTGCCATCACCATTGGGAGAGAAAAACTTACGAAATCCGATTACTGAAACATTGAGTTGAATGGGCTCTTCACATGCATTGGCATCGCGCACATAAATGGTGCGAATACCTGGAGTAACTTGACTAAACAAATGATTCAAGCCAGACCCTGTAAAATTGATATTGTCTAAAGAGTATTCATAGCTGCTATTTCCAACAATATTCACTTCTACGGTATTATTGGAAGGATCCTCAGTATTTACTCGTATTTGCCCGAAAGATGGTTTTAAGGGATTGTTCACCTCAAAACTTTTGGCATTGGAACATAGGATTCCATTTTCCAGTTTGGTTATCGTTAAAGTAAACACGCCAATCCTTTCCAGAGTCAATTCATTGGTTGTACTTAAAACGTTTCCTGTACTATCAGTCCATTCATAAGAATCAAAACCAAGAGCAACATTGGCCTTCACTGGGGCTTTTACCGCTGGGTCAAAGCAAATTTCATAGTTGTCATTCAAATTGATGGTTGGCAGCGGATTAACCGTTAATTGCATCGTTGTGATTCCCGCGCAACTATTGTCTGCATTAAATCCCTTCACATAAATCGTCGAACTCGGTTTATTAAAAATAGGCTCAAATTCATTTGAATTTGTCTGGGCTTCCTGAAGGGATGGATACAAGCGCAAGGTCGTACCAGAAGCAATACTCAAATTGGCATTGATGTGATTCAGGATTTCTGTGGTATTAAATTCACCATTTCCATTCTCGACTTCACAAGTAAAGTACTCTGGAATACTACCAATCTGAACAAAGTTGGCAATCACTCGGAAGGAACCTATTTGAAAGCAGCCATTTTCATTCAATGCTCGAACAAATATTTCCTCATTCGGAACAGAATTTACGTACGATTCCGGGTTCGTAATTGGATTGATATTTTGCTCGGCTTCATTCAATGAATTGAAATAAGAAAAAGTTTCTCTGCTAGCGTTGTTCGAGATACGCTCTTCAATGGAAGTCAAATTGAATAGTGAAATACCGTCAGAATCCTCATCACATTCTACCAGCTCTTGATTCGTGTTGAGGATGGGCAGTGCATAGGCCTCTACGATCTTAAAAACCGATACTTCGCTACCATTAATGGTTACCCTAGCTCGCACTGTGTATAAGCCAGGACTGCTGTAGGTATGATTTACGGTCAATCCATTTGCTGTATTACCATCACCAAAGTCCCAATCAATATTCGTAATCGTAGTGTAGGATTCAGCCGTAAAGGTGAATGGATCTACAAAGCATTGATTGTCAGTCAAAATTCTTGTTGCAAAATACGATTGGATGAAATTTGGTAATCCTTGGATACTTTGACCCGTTTCCAAATCTAACTGATTTAGAATCACCGTTGATCCGACATAGGATTCCTCTGGATTTTCAATATATCCCAAGAACTGAAATTGAGACGGACCTGCTGCGGATCTTTGTGATAAAGCGACGTATAGATTTCCGTCAATGGAAATTTGAAGGTTCCCCGGCTCGTACAAGCGGCTTCTAAATATGTGATCACCGAAAGGAGGGGAGTCAACCACTCTGGGTACGGTTAAATCTGATTGAAGTATTCCGAATTCTTCTCGACCACCCACATTGTAAGCCACTGACATGTACATTTTTTTGGAATCTGGTGAAAATGCCACTCCATAAACAAAATCCGTAACTCCAATGGTAATGGCTGTATTTGCTAAATAGTCAAAACTAACCTCACCATTTTGCGTATTGAAGTCATACATGTAAAAGAATCGTGTTTTAGTAGCTACAGCAAGCTTTTTACCATTTGGACTGATAGTTAGCTGTCCTGCTTCGGAAGCGTTGTCTGGTCCTCCTGAAACGACAGGATTTAAACTTACGCCCGAATCGGAAACTCGATACACCAAAAAACTATTCACATCGTTGTCGGTAAACAGCTTTTTCATGGTAATAACCCAAATATCCCGACCGTTTTCATGATGGATGGCGGTAATTTTTTCTGTAGGGCGATGCAAGGTGCTTGTTGTCAGCGAAATGTTCTTTTGAGTAACAATTCCAAGTGGATTTTGTGCGTTGAATTCAATGGTGTGATAATGCAATCCAGCAGTCGTACTTGTTGTGAACAGATAGTAGGTGTTTTCATCCCCGGGTTTGGGAATGATAATCGATGACTGAGTATTTTCTTTGTTTCCATTTAATCCTTGACCGTTGGTCATAATTTGATGATCGCGGTTCCAAACGCTTTCTCCATCTGAATAAAACATCAGATCACCTTGTTTGTTGGAAATCGTAGTGGTGCCATAAGGTGCATTCATTTGACTGTCATTTAGGACAGTTCGAATACCGCCATCAAAATTTAGGGCAGCCTTATTACCGAAGTACCAGTTTAGGGTTTCATTCTGACTGTTAATTTCAAAACAAAGCAGAGAGAAAACGATAAGTGCGAAAACTCTCTTCATCTTTCTTTATCTTCTAAGCAGCGAGAAGTTCCCTGTTCTGTTGATGGCTGGTCTGTTCGGATCCGATGAGATCAAGGTTATTTTGTACCAATAGTCATCCTGAGGTAAGATTCTACCATTAAAGGTTCCGTCCCATCCTTGGTCTCCTACTTCAAATTGAGCAACTAGTTTTCCGTATCTATTAAAGATGTCAATACTACTATTCGGATAGAAGGTCTTGTTGGCGCCTTTGATTACCCAGAAATCATTCTGTCCGTCTCCATTGGGTGTAAAGAACTTCGGGAATTGTAGTACCGATATCAATAACGTTGCATCTGGCACACAACCATTCTTATCATTGACAA
The DNA here is from genome assembly GCA_964343335.1 of uncultured Polaribacter sp. GTDB lineage: Bacteria > Bacteroidota > Bacteroidia > Flavobacteriales > Flavobacteriaceae > Polaribacter. Next base: position 32,515 of record CAYFJL010000013.1, read on the forward strand.
TAATTTGGTAGATGCCTCCTTCAGTGCCTTCAAACAAGGGTTCGTCTTGATAGCCTGCAAACGGAATTCTATTGTTGGTCTCTGTATTGAGCAGTGCAAATTGATAGTCTCCAGGGCCTAAATTGTTGTTGATGGTATCAATGGATACTGATAAGGTGTTTGAGGCTCCTAGATTGTTGGATTCATCCACAATGGTCACATAGCTTG
>CAYFJL010000014.1:0-32520 GCA_964343335.1 uncultured Polaribacter sp.
AAAAGCAAGCGAAATTAAAAGCATTGCAACTTACCTTAGATAAATTAGATAAGACCTACGGAAAAGGGTCTGTAATGAAATTAGGAGATGCGGTTACTGAGGATATAGAAGCAATTTCTTCAGGATCTTTAGGTTTGGATTTAGCCTTAGGCGTTGGTGGATATCCAAGAGGAAGAATCATTGAAATATATGGTCCGGAATCTTCAGGAAAAACTACCTTAACCATTCATGCAATTGCTGAAGCGCAAAAGGCAGGTGGTATTGCTGCTTTTATTGATGCAGAGCATGCTTTTGACCGTTTTTATGCAGAGAATTTAGGAGTAGATATTGACAACCTTATCATTTCACAACCAGATCATGGTGAGCAAGCTTTGGAAATAGCGGACAATTTAATCCGTTCCGGAGCTATTGATATTGTCGTGATTGATTCTGTTGCTGCCTTAACACCAAAGTCAGAAATTGAAGGTGAAATGGGAGATTCTAAAATGGGTCTTCATGCACGTTTGATGTCACAAGCGCTGCGAAAATTAACGGCCACCATTTCAAAAACACATTGTACGGTTATTTTTATCAACCAGTTACGTGAAAAGATTGGTGTTATGTTCGGAAACCCGGAAACGACAACAGGTGGTAATGCTTTGAAGTTTTACGCTTCTGTTCGATTGGATATTCGAAGAAGAACTCAGATTAAAAATGGCGACAAAGTCATTGGTAATAGTACCAAAGTTAAAGTGGTGAAAAATAAAGTAGCCCCTCCATTCCAAACTGCAGAATTTGATATCATGTACGGCGAAGGAATTTCTAAAGTTGGAGAGATATTGGATTTAGGAGTTGAACTCGGAATCGTTAAGAAAAGCGGTTCTTGGTTTAGCTACGGAGAAACCAAATTAGGGCAAGGTAGAGATGCAGTGAAAGGCATCATCAAAGAAAACCCTGATTTAATGGATGAATTGGAAACAAAAATTAAGGAAGAAATAGATAAAAGCGAATAAGCCATTTATTAACTAACCGATGAAAAACTGCTTGCTATTCGTAAGCAGTTTTTTTATTCGTCAGAAATCACTTTCACCAACCAAAGCACTAAGTAGGCGCCAATTCCAAATCCCGCTAATAAAACCGATAAAACAAAAAAGATTCTAAAATTTTTCGCGGTAAACTGAGTTTTGGTACTCAACCATTCACATACTCCTAAAATCATAATATATCAATTAAAAAATTATACTCCTGTACTTCCAAAACCACCTGCACCACGTTCTGTCTCGTTGAGTTCTTCAACTTCCACCCAATCGATTTGTTCATATTTCGCAATCACTAGTTGAGCAACACGCTCTCCATCATTCACTACAAAGTCTTCATTGGATAGATTCACCAAAATCACTCCGATTTCTCCGCGATAATCCGCATCTATGGTTCCAGGTGAATTCAACACGGTGATGCCTTTTTTAGCCGCCAGACCACTTCTTGGTCTTACTTGTGCTTCATATCCTGAAGGCAAAGCCATGTACAGACCTGTTTTAATAATAGCTCGTTCAAGCGGTTTTAAAACAACAGGATTATCAAGGTTGGCTCGAAGATCCATTCCAGCGGATTGATTGGTTTCATAGGCTGGTGTAGCGTGTTTTGATCGATTAATTAGTTCAACTTTCATAATTCAATATCATATAAAAAACGAATAACATTTAAAAACTGACTGTTCCAAAAAGCTTCGTTATGTTCTCCTCCAGGAATCAATTTTTTCTCTATATTTTCAATTGGGAAACCACTATCAACAAGTAGTTTTGAAACTTCATCAAACTCTTTCGTCATACCTTCCTTATCTCCTAATAATAGGTACATTTTAGTATTCGATACAGCAGCTTTATTTTTTGTGAAATCAAGAATTTCCTTGGAAAACCAAAAAGAAGGAGAAATCACCCCCAATTTTCTGAACACCTTAGGATATTCCAATCCGGCGTAATATGAGATCAATCCGCCCATAGAACTTCCGATAATCCCGGTAAATTCGGCTTCAGGTTTGGTTCTGTAATTTTTATCAATAAAGGGCTTCAATTCTTCAATAATCATTTTGATGTAGGTATCCCCAGATCCACCGCCGTATTTCTCATGCTTCCAAGGAGAGTATTCATTCATTCGCTCTGATCCTACATTATTGATCCCAACCACAATGAAACCTCTCTTTGTTTTAGCATAGACCTCATTCAAAATTTCATCAACACCCCATTCACCAGCGTAGGATGTTTTAGCATCAAAAACATTCTGACCATCATGCATGTAAATTACAGGATAATGTTCGGTAGACTTCTCATAATTAGGTGGAAGATACAACCAAACATCCCTAGCAATAGCTTCACCTTTTAAATTGACCACGGCAAACTTCTGATTTAGAATGCTAACATTTGCTGCTTTGGTTGATTGTTTTTCGTTTGATTTAGACTCTGTTTTCGAAGCGCCCTCTTTCTTACAGGATGCAAGGAAAAAGAGGCTGAAGAGAATAAGGTAGATTGATCGTTTCATTCGAATTGAAATAATACCTAACAAATATAATAATTAGACCAAGCCTTTAAAGGAACTTGATACTTTTCTTACTTTTGGGTAAAATTTTTCAACCTTGGGATCAAATTCAACTATTGCCGTTATTGGAGGAGGAAGCTGGGCAACGGCTATTGTTAAAATGCTTTGCGAAAACGAATCGAAAGTAGGCTGGTACATGAGAAATTCCCAGTCGATTGACTATATCAAAAAACACCATCATAATCCGAGGTATATTCAGGGTGCTGAATTTGACCCGAAGCAGTTAGAGCTTTCAGACAATATCAATCGCATTGTAAGCAAGTATGACGTTTTAATATTTGCCATTCCGTCTGCCTTTTTGGTGGCCGAACTCGAAAAACTCAAGGAAGATATTTCCGATAAAATTATTTTCTCAGCCATTAAAGGTATCGTTCCTGAAACCGGACTCATTGTAGGAGAACATTTTTATAAAAAATATGACATTCCTTTTGAAAATATCGGAGTCATTACGGGGCCTTGCCACGCTGAAGAGGTGGCCTTAGAGCGATTGTCTTATCTAACTATTGCTTGTAAAGACGAGTCAAAGGCGAAAATAATTAGCAAAGCCCTTGAAAGCGATTACATCAAAACCAAAACTTCGGATGATATCATTGGTACTGAATATGCCGCCGTTTTAAAGAACATTTATGCGGTTGCGGCAGGTATCGCAAACGGACTCGGATACGGTGATAATTTTCAGGCTGTTTTGATGAGCAATGCCATTCGCGAGATGAAGCGTTTTATAAAGAACGTATATCAAATGAAGCGTAATATCAATAACTCCGCCTATTTAGGAGATTTACTAGTGACAGGGTATTCTACTTTTAGTCGTAATCGAATGTTTGGAAATATGATTGGTAAAGGTTACACCGTTCGATCTGCTCAATACGAGATGCGAATGATTGCAGAAGGTTACTATGCTACCAAAAGCGCCTACAAACTCAAAAAAGAGTTTGACACCAAAACACCGATCATCAATGCAGTTCATGCCATTTTATACGACAACAAAAGCCCCAAAAAAGAGTTTAAAAAATTAGCCAATAAGTTAGACTAAATGTTTAATTTTGAACACACTAACTAATTTTTAAACTTTCGTCGTGAAAACCATACAGGAAGTTGTCGAAAAAACCATTCGTAAAACACCTTTTATTGAGGAAGCATTAAATGAAAAACTCATTAATGTTTCGTCTTTGGCCCGATTGATATTACCTGAAGTTTCTAGAAAATTAAAAAAGGAAGTGAAGGTTGGCGCGGTAATGATGGCGATCAATCGTATTTCACCAGCCAGTGAATTACGAATTCGAAAAAACATCAAAAAGTTAGCGTTGGATTTGGGAGACGTGATTGTACGATCAGATTTATGTGATTTTACTTTTAAAAACACGAGAACTCTATTTCGGGAAATTGCAAAAATACTGACCAAATCAGCTGAAAATTCTGATTACTTTTTAACAGTATCACAGGGGATTTTTGAGACCAATATCGTTACCAGTAAAGATTTATTACCATACGTGGAGGATATTTTTGAGAATGAAGTTCTGATCAATAGCGTTCTCGAATTGGCGTCCATTACCATAAAATTACCCAAAGAAAATCAGCAGCAATCCGGCATCTACTATTTCATTTTGAAACAATTGGCTTGGGCAGATATTTCTTTACAAGAGGTGATTTCTACAACTAATGAAATGACCATTGTGGTAAAAGAAGAGGATATCAACCAAACCTTTGCCATCCTCATGGATATGAAGCTCACTTAATATGGCAAAGATGGATCCCTACGCCGCTCTGAGAATACGAGAGTTTAATATTTTCTTATTGGTTCGTTTTCTATTAGTCTTTGGATGGTCTATGCAGTTTATTGTGATTGAATGGCAAGTTTATTCTCTTACAAAAGACCCTCTATCACTCGGTATTATTGGTTTGATGGAAATTATTCCAGCATTTTCAATGGCTTTGTTTGCGGGTCATATCGTTGACAATAAGGAAAAAAGAAACCTATTAGCCATTTGTATTGCCGCTTTCTCATTGATTAGCCTCGGACTTTATTACTTAACAACCGATGAGGTTACTTCCAATTGGAAGCTTGACCACATTTTATACGGGATTTATGCCCTGGTATTTTTTGGCGGCTTTCTACGTTCCTTTTTCGGACCTACAATTTTCTCCTTGGTGGCCTTAATTGTCCCCAAGAAGATTTATCCCAACGCGGCAACCTGGAGTACGAGTACATGGAAAACGGCTGCAGTGGCCGGAGCTTTGTCAGGCGGCTTTCTAATTAGTTGGATTGAAGTTGACGGCACCTTATCCATGGTATTTATTTTGGTAATGATTTCACTGATCGGGGTATTTTTCATCAAGAAAAAACCAATACTCAACACCAAAAAAGGAGAACCGATTAAAGACAGTTTAAAGGCAGGTGTGACCTTTGTTTTTAAGAACAAAGCGATTTTAGGAGCCTTAACTTTAGATATGATTGCCGTATTATTTGGCGGAACCGTAGCCATCTTATCGGTTTTTGCACAAGATGTTTTGGAAGTTGGGAGTGAAGGGTTTGGGCTATTAAACGCATCGATTTCATTGGGTAGTATCGTCACGATGTTCGCCACAACCTACATTCCTATTAATAAAAGTACTGGTAAAAAACTGTTGGTTTCTGTATTCATATTCGGAGTTAGTATTATCGGTTTTGGACTTTCCAATATTTTCTGGTTGAGCATATTTATGTTGTTTGTAAGTGGCGCTGCAGACGGAATCTCCATGATTATTAGGCAGACTATTTTACAGCTAAAAACTCCAGACGAAATGCGAGGAAGGGTCTCCTCTGTGAATTCTATGTTTGTGGGTTCTTCAAATGAACTCGGAGCTTTTGAAAGCGGATTGGCAGCCAAATTACTAGGTCCGGTAACCGCTGTTGTATTTGGTGGAACAATGACTTTACTTACCGTTTTTGCTACTGGTTATTTGAATCCGACACTTAGAGATTTGGACTTAACCAAAGATATTGAAGAGCACGAAGCCGAAGAATAAATTAGTCTAGGATATTTGTAGGCAACCCATCAATACTGGTCTGATTTTTTTCAGTCCAATATTCTCGAATTCCTTCCTTGCCTTTTCCCGCCGCCCATTCATTGAGCTCTTCTCGTTCACCTTTGTATTCGAAGAATGGAATCGACATGCCGCAAGAGGTTTGGGCTGTTTCTAGTTCAATATCAAAAATCTGACGGGTGCCTGGTAAAATAGTAAAATATTGAGCCACTTCATCCCAATTAGAATCACTTGGTTTAATTTCTTTTCCTTTACCGTACAAACGCAGAATGTTTGGGGCCCCTTCAAAAGAACAGAACATGATGGTAATTCTATTTTTCGCCAATAAATGAGCGGCAGTTTCATTTCCACTGCCAGTGACATTTAACCATAAGAGTCTATTTTCACCCACAACTTTAAAAGAATCCATTCCTTTGGGCGACAAATTTATTCGTCCGTCTTCCGCAGCAGTGGCCACAAAAAAGATCTTTTGATTTGAAATAAACTTTTGAAGTCTTGGTGTGAGTTTGGTATAGAATTTTGCCATTTCTAGGAATTAAACCGTGTTAAGAAATCTTTTTTAAACTTTTGACCCAAAGGTACTCTGTTTGTTCCAATAACGATGGAATTGCCCTCTACAAATTCAATTTTCTGACGATTAACCACATAAGATTTATGAATTTGAACAAAGCTAGAATTAGGCAACTCTTCGATTATCTTTTTTAAAGTTTTGTAGGTAATAAGGGTTTTATCCATCAAATGAACTTTAACGTAATCTCCCAAACTTTCTACATAATGAATTTCGGAAGTTTTTATTTGATGTAGTTTTTTATCGGCCTTAATAACAATACTATCCTTTGCTTCATCACCTTGTAATTTCACCTTTGATATGGCTTGAACAAAGCGCTCAAAAGAAAATGGCTTTAATAAATAATCCACCGCATTCAAATCAAAGCCTTCTACTGCGTGTTCGGAATAGGCGGTGGTGAATATTACTTTAGGCGGATTTCTAAGCGATTTGTAGAAAGAAATTCCCGTTAACTGCGGCATGTTGATATCAAGAAACAAGAGATCCACTGCAGTTTCATTTAAAAACTCAAGAGCCTCAATTGCATTATTACAGATTCCTGATAATTCTAAAAAAGGAATCCGATCAACAAAAGCCTCTAGAAGATTCTGAGAAGAAGGTTCATCATCAATGATTAAGCATCGGATCATTTACATTAGGTTTATTTGAAGAGAGACTTTGTAAACGTCGCCCTGAATATTACTTTTAAACTCATGCTTATTAGGATAAATCAAGTTCAAATTCTTTTGAATATTATCCAAACCAATTCCGCTTTCATTTTTATCGCTCAAAGGAACAGCCTTAAAGTTATTGGAAATTTCAAATTTCAAAACCTCATTCGACTCTTTCAGACTGATATCTACAAAGGGATTTGGAACTCCGCTTTTTAGTCCGTGTTTGAAACTATTCTCGATTAAAGGCAACAGCAACATCGGGTATATTTTTGCCGTTTCTGATACATCATGTTGAAAACTAACTTTTGAATTCTTTACTTGTCTGTTTTTTTCAAAGGCAATGTAGTTTTTGATCAAATCCACCTCTTTTTTCAGCGGGATTTTATCCATCTCAACATCGTAGATTACATATCGTAGAATATCTGAAAGCTGTAAAATTGCTTTCTCAATTTCTTCACTTTTATTAACGGCTAAGGAATAAATTACATTCAACGAATTGAACAAAAAATGCGGGTTAATTTGTCCCTTTAAATAATATAATTGTTGTTCTGCCTGTTCTTTTTCCTTCAGTAAAATTTGATTCTCCATCTGATTCAAATACACCCAATCTTCACCTAATTTAATCAAAGAAGAAAGCACAAATACAATGAAAAAAATAAAGAAAATTTCAATGGTATTATGGTATGAGATAAAATAGTAATCAGGTAAAAAGGTGTTGGCGACCAATTCAAAAAACAAAGGGTTTATGGAAGCAAAAACGACCAAGTTTACAAGAAAGAAGAAAGTGAAGGATAGATATCGCTCTCTTTTTAAAAACTTTGGAAAAAGCACATATAGGTTGATAGAAATAGGAATGATTAGGGTTATAACAAAACAAATGGTGTAATAATAATCAATTATTTCGGGCGTCTTTCTTCCTGAAAAAAGAAAAATCAAAGCCAAAATGGTAACGACTTTCAAAAAAGTATTGAATACAAATCTATTACGATTATTGGCTTTAAAATAAGTTTCTTTATTCAACATCAGCAGCTCTTGTTAATGTATATTTTGTGTCTGTTTTCCACTTTTCTTCGTCGCTAGAACCGATGTATTTTTCGATAAATTTCTCTAAATCTTCTGATGATGCTGACAAGAGATATTTGTCTTTGAGAAGCCCAATTTTATGGTGTTGGATTTTAATCTTCTTTTGCTCAAACAAGGCTTCGATTTTATCTTCATCAAGCCAACGAATACTCAGTCTTCCTTCATTATCTATTTCGTATTTGACTAGACTGTGTGTGTAAATAGAATGCTTTTCTAGTAGATTATCAACATCATCTTGATTTTCAAACGGGAAAAAATTCAGGAAACTTTCCCCTTTAACTTGAAAGGGTGTCACAACATAAATTGTTTCCTTTCCTTTGTATTCCCTAGTGATGTAGTAGCTTTCTTTGTAGGCCTCGTACATTTTTTTCTCAGACTCCTTTATTTTGTTGGTTGTGGAATCTTTTTCCATTAAAGATTCGACGGAAACAATTTGCCATTTTCCTTTGCTTTTATCTGTCCAGTTACCGATCAATCGTTCATCGAATGAAATAGATTTAGCCGTGTAGAACGGATTTAACGACTTAACAACACAAGAACTAAGAATTAAAAAGCAAATCGCAACGAAACTAAATTTTCTGATTTTCATAATAGTCAAATTTAAAATTATTAGCCACAAATGAAGAGGGATAACAAAGCATATCCTAAGAATTTAGACAAACACCTGTTTTTTCTCGACAAACATCAATTTTTACTTTTGTTCCTACCCAATAACAACTGGGATTTGTTACTTTAGTTTCCAAATTCAACCCATGGAATACGGTTTTCTATCCATTTTACCACCTGTCGTAGCAATTATCCTTGCGCTAAGAACCAAACAGGTGTACATTGCTTTGTTATTCGGAATTTGGTTTGCCTGGTTGATTATCAATAGTTGGAATCCGCTTCAGGGAACCTTGGCAATGATTGAGGCTTTGGTGGATGTTTTTGAATCCAAAGGAAACACACGAACGATCATGTTTAGTGCCTTGGTTGGTGCATTATTGATTTTTATTCAGTTTTCAAGAGGTGTTGAGGGGTTTATTTTACTGTTGAACAGACGGCTCGAAAAATTAGAATCGAAGAAAAGCGGATACAGTAGAGTGATGGTTCAGGTTTTGGCCACCTTAACAGGAATCTTGCTTTTTGTGGAAACCAGTATTAGTTCCCTAACCGTAGGAACGTTGTATAGGCCGGTTTTTGACAAACTAAAAATTCCTCGCGAAAAGTTAGCTTACATTGCCGATTCGAGTTCAGCACCTTCATCCATTTTAATTCCCTTTAATGCCTGGGGCGCTTTTATCATGGGTCTTTTATTGACACACGGGATTGACAAACCGTTTTCGGTAATGATTTCATCCATAGCCTATAATTTTTATCCGCTGTTGGCCATTTCCTTGGTGTTTTTTGTGGTGTTGTCAGGCAAGGATTTTGGCGCTATGAAATTAGCCGAAAAGAGAACCAAAGAAACAGGTGCACTGATGAATCCAAACGCCAAACCCATGGTGTCGGACGAGGTTACCTCCTACCCGCCAAAAGAGGGAATTCCAGCAAGAGCAATGAACATGATTGTTCCGCTTTTAGTAATGGTTTTCATGATGCCAATCAATTTGGTTTACACGGGTTGGGACAACGTGAAAGAATCTACTTCCTTTTTCAATCACGTTTCTTTAGCCATTGGAGAAGGTTCAGGTTCTTCTTCTGTTTTATATGCAGTAATTACGGCAATTTTAGTGGCCATTATCATGTACTTCATCCAAGGGATTTTAAAACCAAAGGAAGCTATTGACCTTACTTTAAAAGGAATAAGTGAACTCATGCCGTTGGCTTTGCTAATGCTGTTAGCTTTTGCTATTGGCGATGCTTGTAAAACCTTGGAAACAGGTCAGTATGTAGCCAATGTTACCAAAGATTGGTTGACTCCAGAATTACTCCCGGCTGTTGTTTTTGTGATTAGTTCTTTTATCGCTTTCTCGACCGGAACTTCTTGGGGAACCTTTGCGATCATGTTGGCGATTTCTATTCCGATGGCAACCATTAATGAGGCCAACTTAACCATTGTAGTGGCCGCCACTTTAGGAGGCGGAATTTTTGGAGACCATTGTTCGCCAATTTCAGACACTTCTATTATTTCATCCATGGCATCGGCAAGTGATCATATCGACCACGTGAAAACTCAATTGCCTTATGCTCTGTTTGGGGGTGTAGTTACAACCCTATTGTACCTGATTATTGGGTTTTTAGGGTAAGATTAATTTGCTAGAATTCCCTTTTTATTCAAAGATTTAATCATTCGCAAAGCCCCTTCTTTAATACTGTTGGCTTTAAACGTAAAAGTCTTTTCATACAAGGAATTTCCCTCAAAGAAAGTCACTTGAAAACGGTTGTTTAGTTGAAACAAATCAGGCTGAATAAACTCAACTTTCGCAAAGGAGTCTGCTGGCAAAACATCAAGTCGTTTTCGTAATAAAGAAGTCTTTTTGGTATCTGAAAATCCTTGAGAAACTACCACAACCATTTCTAAATCTACCTCCTTCTTGTTGATGAGGTAAACATTCCAATCATCCGTTTTAAAAACATCATTGTATTCTAAAACAACGGCAAGTTCAACTCCACTAACTTCCGGTATGTGAATGTCTTTTTTCAGAATTAAAGGGCTGATTTAAATTGCTCCAAAAAACGAACATCGTTTTCATAGAACATTCTAATATCTGGAATTTGATATAGCAACATGGCAATGCGTTCAATACCCATTCCGAAGGCATATCCAGAATATTTGGTCGGATCGATGTTACAGTTTCGTAAAACATTAGGATCTACCATACCACAACCCATAATTTCCAACCAACCTGTTCCTTTGGTGATTCGATAATCAGTTTCAGTTTCCAATCCCCAATAGATGTCTACCTCAGCACTTGGCTCAGTGAACGGGAAGTAAGATGGTCTCAAACGAATCTTAGACTTACCAAACATTTCTTTGGTAAAAAACAATAAGGTTTGTTTTAAATCGGCAAAAGAAACATCGGTATCTACATATAATCCTTCAATTTGGTGGAAAATACAATGTGAACGTGCCGAAATATCCTCGTTTCTAAAAACTCGTCCTGGAGAAATCGTACGAATAGGTGGCTCATTGTTTTCCATATAACGCACTTGAACCGAAGAGGTGTGCGTACGTAGTAAAACATTGTCTTTGGCCTCCTCTGATTTTTCAATAAAGAAGGTATCCTGCATATCTCTCGCCGGATGGTATTCTGGTAAGTTTAAGGCAGTAAAATTGTGCCAATCATCTTCAATTTCTGGACCCTCCGAAATAGTGAATCCAATGCGATTGAAGACGTCAATGATTTTATTCTTTACCACAGAAATAGGATGACGCGCTCCAAGGGCAATAGGTTCCCCAGGTCGTGTTAGATCTCCATATTTCCTTTCTGATAAAGATTGATCTTCTAAATTACTTTGTAACGATTTTACTTTTTCTTCAGCATTTTTCTTCAATTGATTCAAGGCCTGTCCAAATTCCTTGCGTTGAGAAGGGTCAACATTTTTGAATTCAGAAAACAAGGATTTCAATATTCCCTTACTTCCTAAATACTCAATACGGAAGGATTCTACCTCCTCTTTGGTACTCGCCGTAAACGTGTCAACATTCTGTAAAAGCGCTTCTACTTTGTCTAACATTTCTGTAAAAATTGAGGTACAAATTTAAACTATTTGACCCTTTTTTTAATTAGTTTATTCACTGAATGCTGTTTGGTTAACGAAATCGATTGAAAACAAGGGTTTTGAGTGAATTATTTTTTCTTTTTGAATTTGTCATATTGAAAAATAACTATCTTTGTCGGACCAAAAATTTATATAATTCATAAAAAAACATGGATAAAAATATTGAAATGAAAATTGAAGGCTTCATGGACCTCGTTAGAGAACGAAACGGTCACGAGCCAGAATTCTTACAGGCTGTTCAAGAAGTGGCAGAAACTGTAATCCCTTACATCGTTCAACATGATATCTATCATGGGAAGAATATTTTATTGCGAATGGTAGAGCCAGAACGATTGATTTCGTTCCGTGTTTCATGGGTTGATGATAATGGAGAAATCCAGGTAAACAGAGGGTATCGAGTTCAAATGAATTCGGCAATCGGACCTTACAAAGGCGGATTGCGTTTTCACCCATCGGTAAATGCGAGTATTTTGAAGTTCTTAGCTTTTGAACAAGTATTTAAAAACTCATTAACCACCCTTCCTATGGGAGGTGGTAAAGGTGGTTCTGATTTTGATCCAAAGGGAAAATCAGACAATGAAATCATGCGTTTTTGCCATGCTTTTATGACTGAATTATACAGACACATCGGACACAACACTGACGTTCCTGCTGGGGATATCGGAGTTGGCGCCAGAGAAATTGGTTTCATGTTCGGTATGTACAAGAAATTAAATAACACTTTCACGGGAGTGTTAACAGGTAAAGGTCAGTCTTGGGGTGGTTCTTTAATCAGACCTGAAGCAACTGGATATGGTAACGTATACTTTGCCGATAACATGTTAAAAACAAGAGGCGATTCTTTTGAAGGAAAAACAGTTGTTGTTTCTGGATCTGGAAACGTTGCACAATACGCTGCTGAGAAATCTATTCAGTTAGGCGCCAAAGTGGTGACCTTCTCTGATTCATCAGGATATATTTATGATGAGGAAGGTATTGATAGCGAAAAGCTTGCCTTCGTAATGGACCTTAAGAATGTTAGACGAGGAAGAATTCACGAATATGTGAAGCAATATCCAAATGCAAAATTCTTCAAAGGTGAAAGACCTTGGGGTGTGAAGTGTGATATTGCTCTTCCATGTGCTACTCAAAATGAGTTGAATGGCGAAGAGGCAAAAACATTAATTGCAAACGGATGTATTTGTGTGAGTGAAGGAGCAAACATGCCTTCTACTCCAGAGGCCATCCACGAGTTCATCAAAGCGAAAATCTTATTCGCTCCAGGGAAAGCTTCCAACGCCGGAGGTGTTGCTACATCCGGATTGGAAATGAGTCAGAACTCATTACGTATGAGCTGGACTCGAGAAGAAGTAGATGCTCGATTGAAAGAAATCATGAGCAATATTCATGCGGCATGTTTGCAATATGGAAAAGATGAAGACGGATTTGTAGACTACGTTAAAGGAGCGAATGTTGCAGGTTTTGTGAAAGTTGCAGATGCAATGTTAGCACAGGGCGTGATCTAGACTTTTTTAAATCAAACATAGACGAAGCGCATCATTTTTTGATGCGCTTTTTTTATTTTTATAGATATGAAAACGATCAAAAACACATTATTGAAGGGAGTCAACGAGAAACCAATTGTGACGGATGTATTTTTTAATGAAAATCAAACCCCGAAACCTGTGGTTATTTTTTGTCATGGATACAAAGGTTTTAAAGATTGGGGCGCGTGGAACTTGATGGCTGAAGCTTTCGCAAATCAAGGTTTGTTTTTGATTAAGTTTAATTTTTCCCATAATGGCGGAACGGCACAGCAACCAATCGATTTTCCAGATTTGGAAGCTTTTGGCAATAATAATTACACCAAGGAACTCGATGATTTGAACACAGTGATCGATTGGATTCATGACTCTAAGCAATTTAAAGCTGAAATTGATTTGAGTTCCATAACACTCATGGGTCATAGTCGAGGCGGTGGCATTGTGCTTTTAAAAGTCAATGAAGACGATAGAATTACCAAAGTCATTACCCTAGCCTCTGTCTGTGATTTTGCAAAAAGAACAGCAACGGCTGGAGATTTGGAAGAATGGAAGAAAACCGGTGTAAAATATGTGGTAAATGGCAGAACCAAACAGAACATGCCACATTTTTATCAGTTCTATGAAAATTTTATGGAGAACAAAGGGCGTCTTGATATTCAAAAGGCGACTAAGAATCTTAAAATTCCGCATTTGATTATTCACGGTGACGCAGATACTTCGGTAAAAATTGATGAGGCAGAGGCGCTGAAAGAATGGAATCCCAATGCTGATTATGAAATAATAGCAGGGGCAGACCATGTGTTTAATGCAAGACATCCCTGGAATCAAAAAACCATGCCTAAAAACATGGTTATAGTTGTAAATAAATCAGTAGATTTTATAAAAAAGTAGTGGAGCATATCGGATTCGAACCGATGGCCTCTACGCTGCCAGCGTAGCGCTCTAGCCAACTGAGCTAATGCCCCATTTAAAGATGATAAAAGTACACTTTTTTTAATTGCCATCAATGGAATTAGAACTTCCTTTTCGTAAAATCATCCATGTCGATATGGATGCATTTTTTGCCTCTGTCGAGCAGCTTGACAACCCTGACTTAAGAGGCAAACCAGTTGCCGTTGGCGGTGGAGGGGATCGCGGTGTAGTATCTGCGGCGAGCTATGAGGCACGTAAGTTCGGAGTTCGGTCGGCCATGAGCAATGTGCTTGCCAAACAAAAGTGTCCGCATATTATTTTCGTTAAAGGCAATTATGCCAGATACAAGGAGATTTCCTATCAAATTCGAGATATTTTTTACGATTACACAGATTTGGTGGAGCCCCTTTCTTTGGATGAAGCCTATTTAGATGTTACTGAAAATAAAGTTGGAAATCCATCAGCTGGTTTGATTGCAAAAGAGATTCGGGAGCGCATATTTGACGAAATTGGATTGAGGGCTTCGGCCGGAATTTCCATCAATAAATTCATCGCAAAAGTTGCTTCGGATATTAACAAACCAAACGGACAGAAAACTATCAATCCGGAGGAGGTACTAGAATTTTTGGAAGACTTACCCATTCACAAGTTTTACGGAATCGGAAAGGTAACCGCTTCGAAAATGTACAATTTGGGAATATTCACCGGAAAAGATTTGAAGCAAAAGTCCTTGGAGGAGATGACCGACCTCTTTGGCAAATCGGGGGCTCATTATTTCAATATTGTTCGAGGGATTCACAACAGCGAAGTGAAACCGAATCGCGAGCGTAAATCTTTGGGTGCAGAGCGGACTTTTCGAGAGAACATTTCCTCAGAAATATACATGCTTGATAAGCTGAATGACATTGCCGACGAGCTCGAAAAGCGAATGATTAATTCGAAAACAAAAGGAAAAACAGTTACCCTAAAAATCAAATACTCCGACTTTACGCAGCAAACCCGAAGCAAGACCATCGATACGTTTATCCAAAAGAAAGAAGACTTTTTTCCCTTGGTGAAAGAGTTGCTTTATCAGGATAAATTAAAGAATTCAGTACGCTTACTCGGAATTTCTTTTGCTAATTTAGACACGATGAAAAAAGATCCATTCTGGGTACAACTTAAACTGGAATTCTAATGTTAGAAATCAAACGAACGGACGCGAAAAATACTGACTTCATTCAATTAGTGGAAGAGCTAGATGCCTATTTAAAAGTCACAGATGGAGAGGATCATTCTTTTTATAATCAGTTCAACGGATTGGGCGCCATAAAACATTGCCTTGTCGCGTACTTGAATGATCAACCTGTTGGTTGCGGCGCCATTAAAAAGTACGATGAGGAAAGCATGGAGATCAAGCGAATGTATTTAAAACCCAACTATAGAGGTCAGAATATTGCGGATCAAATCATTAGTGAATTAGAGCGGTGGGCCGTGGATTTAGGTTTTACCAAATGTGTACTTGAAACGGGAGATCGACAAGTGGAGGCTGTTAAATTTTACCATAAAATGGGCTATCAGATCATTCCCAATTATGGGCAATACAAAGGCATGGAGAACTCAAACTGTTTTGAAAAAGTGTTGAAATGAATCTAAGTTATTGGGAATACAAGGAGTGGTTTGCCAACAATGATTTTGTTGTGGTTGGTAGCGGAATTGTGGGATTGAATTGTGCTATCCATCTAAAAAACAGATTCCCAAAGGCATCAATTTTAGTGCTAGAGAAAGGAATGTTGCCCCAAGGCGCCAGTACCAAAAATGCAGGCTTTGCTTGTTTTGGGAGTCCGTCCGAGTTGTTAAGTGATTTGGAAAACCATTCTGAAGAAGAGGTGTTTACCTTGGTAAAAAAACGATGGGAAGGACTTCAATTGCTAAGACAAACCCTCGGAGATGCGGCAATTGATTATCAAAACAAAAAGGGCTACGAACTATTTATGGATCAAGAACTTTTTGATACTTGCCGATCCAATTTAGAGGCACTGAACCAACTTTTAGAGCCCTTATTCAAAGAAGATGTTTATGTGGAATCATCAAATGTGTTTAACTTCGAGAATATCATTCCGACCTATTTGACCAACAATTTTGAAGGTCAGATTGACACTGGAAAAATGATGATGGCGTTACTGAACCTAGCCTATAAAAAAGGAATTAAGGTAGTGAATGACATTGAAGTACTCGATTTTCAAGAGTCTGACAACAAAGTGATAATTCAAACATCCAAAGGAGATTTTTCAACCAAGAATCTGTTCATTGCAACCAACGGATTTACCAAAAGTCTTTTTGATGCAAATGTCAAACCGGCAAGGGCTCAGGTGCTAATCACCAAACCGATTCCAGATTTAGCCATCAAAGGAACCTTTCACTTAGATGAAGGCTATTACTACTTCAGAAACATAGACAATCGAATCTTATTCGGCGGTGGGCGCAACCTCGATTTTGCCACCGAAGAAACCACTGAGTTTGGACAAACAGAATTGGTTCAAAACAAGTTGGAAGAAATTTTAAGGACGGTAATTTTACCCAACATTCCTTTTGAAATCGATAGTCGATGGTCTGGTATTATGGGAATTGGCCATCAGAAGAAAGCCATTGTAAAACCAATTTCGAACAGAGTGTTTTGTGGGGTTCGTTTGGGCGGAATGGGTGTTGCTATAGGGTCTACCATTGGTAAAGAATTGGCAGAACTTTTGAACTAGGTACCACATTCTTTTGTTAACTTTAGGGGAATGAAGAGAATCCCTTTCCTTATTTGCTTTTTACTGAGCATTTCTGCTCTTTCTCAAGAGTGGACTCAAGATACTTCGAAGACTGCAGTCACATTTACCATTCGAAATTTCGGAGTTAATGTGGACGGTCAATTCAATAATGTTTTGATTTCTACCAACTTCAATACCGATGATTTACCTCAATTTCAATTGAAAGCCATTATCAAGGTGAAATCAATTGATACAGGAATTAAAGGTCGAGACGAACACATTCTGGAGATGAATTATTTTGATGCTGAAAATCATCCCTTCATGACCTTAGAATCCAAATCTCTTCGGAGGGTAAATGGCAACGACTATCTTCTCAAAGCTTTGTTAACCATCAAAGGAAAACAGAAACAAATTGAGGTTCCGATGCAAATCCGTGAGGAAGACAATCAATTAGAATTGACTTCGAAATTTGTTGTGAACCGAAAGGATTTCGAAGTTGGAGGTGGTAGTTTGATCATGTCCAAAAATGTGAAAGTAAGTGTAACGTATTACGGTAATCGCTAGGTGAAATCGACCCAGAATTTTGAGGTAATTATTGTGGGAGGAAGTCTAGCAGGATTAACGGCTGCCATTCACTTGGCCCAGAAAGGTCGGTCGGTTTTACTGCTCGAGAAGGACGAATTTCCAAGACACAAAGTTTGTGGAGAATACATTTCCAATGAGGTCTTGACTTACCTTCAATCCTTGGGTGTCAATCCATTTGATTTTGGCGCCAAACAAATATCACATTTAGAAATATCCGCTCGGAACAATAAGAAAGTCCATAGCAAATTACCGCTTGGCGGATTCGGAATTAGCAGGTACCGGTTGGATTATGAATTGTATAAGAAGGCAAAAGGGGAAGGATGTATTACCAAAACAGAACTTGTTACTGAGATAAATTTTGAGGATGATCTGTTTACGGTAAAAACAAAGACAGGGAATACGTACACGGCTCAGTTTGTGCTAGGTTCCTTCGGAAAGCGATCCAATCTGGATAAAAAATTGAATCGTGACTTTATCAACAGAAAATCGCCTTACCTAGGCGTGAAAATTCATGTGTCGGGCGAATTTGACGAGACCAAGGTTGCGCTTCATAATTTTAAAGGCGGTTATTGCGGAGTGTCTAAGGTAGAAAATGACCATATCAATCTATGTTACATCTCAGATTATAGCTCATTTAAGAAATACAAATCCATCGATGATTTTCAAAGAAAAGTAGTGTTTCAAAACAAAGCATTGGCACATATTTTCTCTAATTCAACGGCTCAATTTAAGGCTCCTATTACCATCAGTCAGATTTCTTTTGATTCCAAACCACAAATTGAAAACCACATCCTCATGGTGGGTGACGCGGCAGGAATGATTCATCCTCTGTGCGGAAACGGAATGGGCATGGCCATTAGTAGCGCACAATTGGTAAGCACCTTGTTATTGGATTTCTTTGATGGAAAAATAAAATACCGAAACCAATTGGAAAAAATGTATCTTTCTAAATGGAATAAGAGGTTTCAAAAAAGGTTGTTTTTTGGACATAAAATTGCTTCTATTTTTAACAGTGATTTCTTGACAAATTTGATGTGGAATTTTGTGAGAGCCTTTCCTTTTTTAATTCCGATAATTATCAAAAATACCCACGGAAAAGAACTACCCGCTGCATGAGTTTACTAGTGAATACCAAATATCGATCTGAGGCTCCAGAGATTATGGATGATTTCTCCTTGGAAGGAACCGAGCTTCGAGATACCTTTGATAAACTCGAGCTAATCAATCGGCTGCTAGGTGGAAACCGGGTTACTTTAAACGGCATTGCTCAAATTTTAAAACCTTACCCAAAAGACAAAACCTTTACCATTATAGATTTGGGCTGTGGTCATGGAGATATTCTGAGGGACGTGGCCAAGTGGGGAGTGAAAAACGGGTACAACTTCAATTTGATTGGGGTTGATGCCAATGCAGATGCCATAGCTTATGCCAATGAATTGTCAGAGGCTTTTCCAAATCTATCATTTTCGAACATCGATATTTTTTCAGAAGATTTTCAGAACATTGAATTTGATATTGTATTGTGTACCCTTTTCCTGCATCATTTTAAGCCAGATGAATTGGAAAGCTTATTGAAATCAAACTTTAAAAAAGCAAAAATTGGTATGGTTGTGAATGATCTTCAACGATCAAGAATGGCTTATTATCTATTCAATTTGATTTCTTTATTTACGACCAATAAGATGGTCCGAGAAGATGGTTTGACCTCTATTTTGAAGGCCTTAAAACGAAAAGATTTAGAAGAATTAACCCTTAAATTAAAAGCAAAAGCTTCCATCAAATGGAAATGGGCTTTTCGCTACCAGTGGATACTGACAAAAGCATGAGTGTACGGATAATTTCAGTTGCAAAGCAGCTACCTAAATATACCAGACCCATTATTGAGATTCTGCCCTATGTTGAAAAATGGCTAGAAGGTCAAGACGATCGATTTCGTCGGAAGGTCTTGAAGATTTTTGCAGGAGCTGGCGTCGATCGTCGCTATTCCATCATGGACGCAGAATCCGTGTTCAAGGCCACTTCTTTCGAAGAGAAAAATGATATTTATGCAAGGGAGGCCACCAAATTGGCTAAAAGTTCTCTGGAAAAAGCCTTAAACAAAGCAGCGATTACACCAACAGATATCGATTATATCATTACGGTAAGTTGCACGGGCATTATGATTCCGTCTATGGATGCCTACCTGATCAATGATTTAGAAATGAGAGATGATGTAGTGCGGCTTCCTGTGACTGAAATGGGCTGTGCGGCGGGTATATCTGGAATTATTTATGCCAAGAAGTTCTTAGAAGCCAATCCCAACAAACGAGCTGCTGTTATTGCAGTAGAATCTCCAACGGCTACTTTTCAGCATAACGATTATTCGATGGTCAATGTGGTAAGTGCTGCTATTTTTGGAGACGGTGCGGCAAGTGTAATTTTATCCTCTTATCCAGAGGAAAAAGGCCCAGAAATATTAGACCAAGCCATGTATCATTTCTATGACGCCACCCACATGATGGGTTTTAAATTGGTCAATACAGGCTTACAAATGATTTTAGACAAGTCTGTTCCAGAGACGATTGCAAGTCATTTTCCGAAAATTATTCATCCGTTTTTAGAGCGAAACGGATTCTCAATTGAAGATATTGATCATTTAATTTTTCACCCTGGCGGAAAGAAAATTGTACAAACCGTAGAAGATCTTTTTGGTTCACTTGGGAAGAATATTAATGATACCAAAGAAGTGCTTCGTTTGTATGGCAACATGTCTAGCGCAACGGTTTTGTATGTTTTAGAACGATTTATGGATGGTGATCGAGACTCAGGTGAAAAAGGGCTAATGTTAAGTTTCGGACCCGGATTTTCGGCACAACGAATTTTATTAGAATGGTAAATGAATTTCAACATAACGAATGGGCTTTGATTCTCGGTGGATCAAGTGGTTTGGGTTTGGCAACAGCAAAAAAGTTAGCCAAAGAAGGATTGAATATTTTCATTCTACATCGAGACCCAAGATCTCAGATGGTCGCTATTGAAAGTGATTTTGAGGACATCAAACAATGCGGAGTTCAGTTGCTTTCGTTGAACAAAGACGCATTAAGACCCGAGACCATCGAAAGTGCTCTAGGTGAACTAGAAGGAAAAGGATTGGTGAAAGTGTTGGTCCACAGCATTGCCAAGGGAAATTTAAAACCAATGATTTCAGCAGATGAATCGATGTTGCAATCGGATGATTTCCTATTGACTACAAATGCCATGGCCGTTAGTTTTTATACGTGGACCAAAGCCATTCATGATAGAAGGTTATTTGCGCAAAACGCAAGAGTTCTAGCATTTACAAGTGAAGGTAGTGCAAAGGCCTGGCGTCACTATGCGGCGGTTTCAGCGGCTAAGTCGGCTTTGGAAGCCATTATGAGAAATTTGGCCTTGGAATTCGCCCCTTTCGGAATTACTGCGAATTGCATTCAGGCAGGTGTTACCGATACCGAATCGTTACGAAGAATTCCTGGAAGTGAGGCATTGAAAGATTTCGCCATACAACGAAATCCTTTTGATCGTTTGACCACTCCCGAGGATGTGGCAAATGCGGTGTATTTACTATGTAAAAAGGAGGCCAATTGGATCAATGGAACCATTCTTAAAGTTGACGGAGGAGAAAGTATAAATTGATATGAAACCATCGGAAATCATAGCATTATTACCTTACGATAAGCCATTTTTATTTGTGGACGAATTGTATTCGGTTACTGATGAATTTTCCGAGGGGTCTTATACATTTTCGTCGGATGAGTTTTTCTATGAAGGCCATTTTAAAGACCAACCAGTAACCCCTGGAGTGATTTTAACAGAAGTGATGGCACAGATTGGTGTGGTCTGCCTGGGGATATATTTAATAGCACAAGAAAATACGAACCTTGACAACGTGCAAGTGGCCTTAACATCCAATGAAGTTGATTTTTACAAGCCTGTTTTCCCGGGAGAGACGGTGAAAGTAGTTTCTGAAAAAGAGTATTTCCGGTTTCATAAGCTAAAATGTAAAGTCGCTATGTATAATGCCAACAACGAATTGGTCTGTAGAGGTTTTATTTCCGGAATGTTAAAAAATCTTTCAGATGGGTCCTAGAGTGGTTATAACTGGTATGGGCGTTGTTGCTCCCAATGCAACGAATCTGTCTTCATTTTTAGAGGCCATTCGAAGAGGCGAATCTGGAATTCAATTTCATCAGAAACTGAAGGATTTGAACTTTTCTTGCTGTATTGGCGGAATTCCCAATATTACTGAAGAACACAAACGAAACTATTTGTCTGATTTAGAATTGCGAGGCTTCAATAGCTCCGGGATTTTATACGGAGTCATTGCAGGAATGGACGCCTGGAAAGATGCTGGATTATCCAATAACGATGCTCGAGTTGACTTTGACACTGGAATGATTTTCGGTACAGGAACCTCCGGAGTCGATAAGTTTAGAGATGCGGTTTATAAGCTTGATGAAGGCAAAGTAAAGCGTTTAGGCAGCACAGCAGTGATTCAGACCATGGCAAGCGGAATAACAGCCTATTTAGGAGGAAAACTAGGTGTAGGAAACCAAGTAACAACCAATTCGTCGGCCTGTACCACAGGAACAGAGGCCTTATTGATGGGGTTTGATCGCATCAAATCAGGCAAAGCCAAACGAATGCTAGTGGGGAGCTGTAGTGATGACGGACCCTACATTTGGGGTGGTTTTGATGCCATGCGCGTCATGACCTATAAGCATAATGAATCTCCAGCGCAGGGATCTCGACCCATGAGTGAGACCGCCTCTGGTTTTGTACCAGGTTCTGGCGCAGGCGCCTTGGTTTTAGAAACTTTGCAAAGCGCTTTGAAACGCGGGGCAACCATTTATGCAGAGGTTTTGGGAGGCAATGTCAATTCAGGTGGACAAAGAAATGGCGGGACCATGACGGCTCCGAATTCAGATGCTGTGCAACGATGTATCATGGATGCATTGAAGGACGCAGAAGTTCATCCGCAGCAAATAGATGCCATTAACGGACATTTAACAGCGACATCTAAAGATCCCGTTGAAATAGAGAATTGGACCAAAGCTTTGCAACGAGCAGGTGACGATTTCCCTTTTATAAACTCGTTGAAATCCCATGTGGGGCATTGCTTGGCATCGGCAGGGTCAATTGAATGTGTGGCAACAGTTTTACAACTAAAACACCAATTTTTGTTTCCCAATATCAATTGTGAAGATGTCCATCCAGAGATTTCAAAACAAATCAATCTCCATAAAATAGTTACTGAAAGTAAACAACTTCCATTGAACCACATCGCAAAAGCAAGTTTTGGCTTTGGAGATGTGAATGGATGTATTATTTTTAAGTCATATAATTCATAGCATGACAAGAGAAGATCTAATTAATTCCCTGAAGAAAATTGTAGCACCTTACGTTCAAGATCAAGAAGCTTTTCAAAATTTATCTGAAGAAACCGACTTTATCAATGATTTGAAAATTAATTCAGCGAACTTGGTGGATGTGATTCTCGATGTGGAAGACGAATTTGATATTGAGATCGACAACGATGCTATGGAGAAAATGCTATCGGTAAAGGCAGCCTTAGACATCATTGAAAGCAAATTGAGTTCATGATTGGTAATGATCTAGTCGACCTGCACTTGGCTCAATCTCAGAGCAACTGGAAACGGAAGGGTTTTCTAGAAAAGATATTTACTGAGGAAGAAAGGATTCTCATTCAAAATTCCGATCAAAAATTTGAACTTGTTTGGCGACTTTGGTCCATGAAAGAAAGTGTCTATAAAGTTGTTGTACAGCAAGAACAACAACGGTTTTTCAATCCGCAGAAATTGGAATGTCGAATTGAATCGGACACGCATGGTCAGGTTTCTTATAATCATGAAATCTACAGAACCTTCACCCATCAAACCAAAGATTACATCTACAGTACTACTTCGGAAAAGGCAACAACTTGTTTGTACTGGTTAAGCTCAAAAAAAGACCGAATTAGTAACATTGCAGAAAAGTTAAGGCTAGAGGAATCTAATATTGATGTTATTAAAGATTCCCTTGGAATTCCTAATATTTATTATAAAAACAAACGAATTACAAAATCCATGACCATCACCAATCACGGTCGGTTTGAAGTCTTACAATTTAAAACCTATTAACCAATGAAAGAGTTTTTAGCATATGCCAAACAGCAGTTTTCTGTAAGCAAGAAATTGATTCTGTTGTATGTGGTGATTTACTTTGTTTGGGGACTTGGAATGAACGAGTTTGGCTCTTTCATGGAGATTGCCCGGTTCACTTATTGGTGGCAGGTAATTACCGTGTACTTGGTGTACATGATTCCGATTTCTTTGTTATTAAAAGGACTTCCGTTTCACACGCAGTATGCTTACGGACTTGTTGCAATGGGACTTTTAGAATTTGGAGGCTACCTCTTTGAAACTTCTTATGCTTATCCGGATAATCTTTTAGATCAATACTTAAACATTCGTAATTTCAGTTTAGGAATGGCCTTGTTTTTCGCCTTGTACTTTCCGACTGGAAATGCTTTGGTAGGTTTTGTTTACAAGCAAATCTTTGGAAAAGATGAATGATTTGAAAGCCCAGTTCCAACGACAATGTTTACAAATAGTTGATGACAAGTTGCAGAACACTTTGTCAAGGATTCAATCACTTCAGACGGACTTAAACTCAGAAACAAAAAGTTCGGCAGGCGATAAACATGAAACAGGAAGAGCGATGATTCAGCTTGAAATGGAGAAAGAATCACAAAAGTTGAACGATCTTCAAGAAATGAAAAATACGCTAAGTCGAATCAGTTCAGACAACTCCGATGACATTGTCAAATTAGGAAGCTTGGTGACCACAAGCATGGCTACTTATTTCATCAGTGCTAGTTTGGGAGCTTTAAAAACTGAAAATTCATCATGCTTTGCTATTTCCCCAAAATCACCAATTGGTCGACTGCTACTCGGTAAAAGAACAGGAGAAGAATTAGTCTTCAACGGAAGGAAAATCCAGATAAATTCGATTTCCTAAGGGGATAGGATTGTCACTTTTTACAAAAATCACATCTTCTTTATAACGTACTTCAACCAACCAATACATTCCTTTGAAATAACATTGCTTTACTTCAGCCTCATGATTTGATTCAGAAACAATTGTAATGTCTGAAGGATAGAATAATCGGTTTTTTCCATCCACTGTTATCTGATTTACATCATCAAATAAACTAGCAATGTAGAGACTTGATTTTTCCTGATAAAGCCTTTGTGGTTGATCATTGGCGAGTATCTGATTGTCTTTAATAACAATCATTTTATCGGCAAAAGACAAGGCATCACTTCCGTCGTGGGTCGCTACAATACAGGTGATTTTTTTCTCCTTTAAATAGGAAAATAGCTTTCTTCGAAGCGAGTTCTTTTTAAAGTTATCAATCTGACTGAATGGTTCATCCAATAAGATGAGCTCAGGCTCCTTTGCCAATGCTCTGGCGATGGCTACTCGTTGTTGTTGCCCGCCGCTTAGATTTTTCACTTTGACTTTGGCGAACTCTTCCATTTCAATTACTCTAAGCAATTCATCCGAGCGCTGTTTGGATTCTTCCGGATAAAATCTCGATAGAAATTTTTGGATGTTCTCCTCTACGGTTGTGTAGGGCATCAAGTCGAAATTCTGAGGTACATATTTAAAGAAATCCATCCCAGGAACTAGATGATGTGCAGGCCCTAAGACTTGATTGTCATTCCAAAAAATGGTTCCAGAGTCTAAATCCAGCAAACCATAAATAGCCTTTAAAAGTGTAGATTTTCCACTACCGCTTTCGCCCATCACACAGAGGTGTGCTCCCTTTTCCAACTGAAAAGAAAGATCGTTTAAAATCAATGATTTTTTCTGATAGGAAAAATGAATTTGATCAACGCTTAGCATGTCGCAAAGAAACGATAAAAACTACGGATTCAATAGTTTGACAAAGTCTTCTTGTAAGCTCATTCCTTTGTCTTTATTGTACCAAACTTGAAGGTCTTTTTTGAAGGCGTCATCCAATTTTCCATGTTCAGCTTTGTAATCAGCAACCATTTTAGTGGCAATGGAAGGTCTTGCTCCCCAAGTAAAAAGCACCTCTAAATTCTCATCCAGTGCAATCAGTTTTGGAATGGCTCTTCCTCCGTTTGTTAAGAATAAATCCATGAGTTCAAGATTCTCATCTCTTAACACCAATTTCAATTCAATGTGATCGCTAATCGCTGCCATTTTATGAATTACAGGTAAGTTCTGGGCAGCATCACCACACCAGCCTTCGGTCAAAACCAACCATGTTTGTTTTTGAGTAAGCTCAGAAAGTACCGTTTTAGTGCTTTCAGAAATGCTAATTTTCTTATCCAAACGATCCATGCGCCTGTCGTTTAGCATGCTGTAATGGGTTAAGGCTTCGGTCTGATTCGGCCCAGTAGATTTTCCTTCAGATAGTAGGTCTGAAACTAATGTTCGGTATGCTTGATAGCTGATTCCGCCAGCTATGCTTTTTTCAATAAGTGCTTTCATAGGGACTATTATTTATCGAAAAGATAGTCGTAATTCTTTTGATTTAATTACAAAGATATTAAAGCTGAAATACAGATTCCTTGATATTTGTCAGCATTATATGGGTCATTTCATCTAGGTCGATGCTATGGTTCCAATTCCAATGCGTTCTAGCAAAACTGTCGTCAATACTATTTGGCCAACTGTCGGCAATTTGCTGTCTAAAATCAGGATTGTAGCTAATTTGGAAGTCTGGCATTTGATTTTTGATGGATGCAGCCACCTCTCTAGGTGTGCAATCAAATCCAGATAAATTATAAGAAGTTCTAATTTTTACATTTTCGGCTGCGGTTTCCATGAGTTGAATGGTGGCGTTAATGGCGTCATCCATATACATCATGGGAAGTCTGGTATCTTCACTCAAGAAACAGTTGTATTTTCCTTCTTTCACAGCTTTTAAGTAGATATCAACCGCATAATCGGTAGTACCACCTCCTGGCTGGGTTTTCCATGAAACGATTCCAGGATAACGCAAGCTTCTTACGTCCACACCATAATTTGTGTGGAAGTAATTACACCAATATTCACCCGAAAGTTTGCTGATTCCGTATACAGTGCTTGGCTCAAGAATGGTGCTTTGTGGTGTGTGTACTTTTGGACTTGTAGATCCAAAAACCGCAATGGAACTCGGCCAATAGATTTGATCAATGATTTTTTCTTTGGCCAAATCAAGAACAATAGAAAGCGAAGTCATATTCAAATGCCAGGCTTTCTTTGGATATTTTTCTGCTGTAGCCGATAACATAGCAGCCAACAGGTACACCTTGTTCACCTTATATTTTTTGACAATTTCGTGGATTCTAATAGCATCTGTTGCATCAATAATTTCAAAAGGACCGGATTCCATAAGCTCTTTTGAACCTTCTTTGATATCAGAAGCAACAACATTTGCGTTTCCGTAGATAGAACGTAATCGAATGGTAAGTTCTGTACCAATCTGACCGCAAGCCCCTAAAACTAAAATTGCATCAGCCATTTGAGAAAAATCAAAAAAATTAGCGAAACAAAGGTAAGTATTTTTAAAATTCGTAATTAATTAACTGAATTATAAAAATATCATAAAATAGGCTAGCAATGTTTTACGAAGTTCGAGAGGATGCTTGACAATTCACTTTGATTTTCAATGAAACTCATGTGTCCGCCTTCCAAAACAATCAATTCTGTATTGGTTCTAGTACTTTCTTTTTGAGCATCTTCGAGCCAAATCACTTCATCGTATCTACCGGTAATTTGAAGTTTATTGAAATTAGCCTTCTTTAAAATGTGCTCGCGGTTGGATCTTAATTTCATTCCCTCTTGTGCGGCGACATATCCCTGCAAGGGGGTTTCCACAGCAGCCTTAATAACTGCTTCTACTTTTGACTTCAGTTTGATTTGATTGTCTTCAGAGAAGAGGTTTCGAACGCTAATTCGAACCACCTTTTCATAGCTTTTTTTTGCAGTTCGAACAGCAAGATCTCTGAACTCTTTTCTTTGATCAGAATCTGCAACAGAGGTTGAGTTTAATAAGCAAAGTCCTTTTATGATTTTGGGATACTGTTCGGCAAAAGCAAGAGACACATAGCCACCCATGGAATGACCGATCAAAATACACCTTCGGATCCGTTCTTTTTTAAGAACAAACTGAACAACTTCAGCCATGTCTTCCATCGTATGAACATAACCCAAACAGTCTGATTTTCCATGTCCGGGTAAATCGATAGCAATTACCTTATACCTTTTGGATAGTGATTCGGTGATGTTTGTCCAAATACTTTTGTTTTCTAGAAATCCATGCAAAAGCACGATGCAATTTCCTTTCCCTTCAAGGGAATAGGAGATATTGACGTTTCGGTACTCGGCAGTTCTAAGCATCAGACAAAAATATGTATATTTCAACTCTTAAAGTAAAAAGGCATGAACAAAACCAAGGAAATCTGGATGACAGGTTTCGCATTATTTTCCCTCTTTTTCGGAGCTGGAAATTTAATTCTTCCACCATCTCTGGGCGTCAAATCTGGTGTTGATTGGTGGATTGTAGTTCTCGGTTTTGCATGTACAGCCGTTATTATACCCATTTTTGCGATTTATGCACATTCTAAATTACAAGGAACCTTATATGATTTTGGTAAAAAGGTTTCACCATTGTTCAGTTCGGTATTTTGCTTTTTGATTTATATCATTTCCATTTCCATTCCGTCGCCTAGAACAGCAGCGGTAACTCATGAAATGGCCGTTCAGCCCAATTGGGAAATCAGTCCAATTATTACGAGCATCATTTACTTTAGTTTGGTGTATGTATTTGCCATAAACCGATCAAAAATATTGAGCATAATCGGGAAATATTTGACACCCATTATTGGACTAATTATCATTACCATAGTGGCCAAATCTGTTTTCTTAGATCCGGAAACTTATGCGGAATCTAGCTTTGCTGTTCCTTTTATTGATGGTTTTTTAGAAGGTTATCAAACCTTTGACGCCATTGGCGGTGTTGTGGTGGGTGCTGTAATTGTTATTTCATTGCAACTTCGAGGTCATACTACTTTCGAGGCCAAGAAGGAAATTATTCAGAAAGCTGGAATTATCGCTGGTACGGGTCTATTATTGATATACGGAGGATTGGTATTATCAGGGTATTTAACAAGTTCGTGGTTTGAAACCTCCGCATCAAGAACTGAAATTCTAACAGGAATAAGTAGATTGACTTTAGGTAATTTAGGAACTTCCTTTTTAAGTGTTTTGGTTTCATTAGCCTGTTTTACAACTGCTGTCGGCATTGTAACAGGAGCATCGGATTATGTGAGAGGGATTACAAATAACTCCAACAAGGCTTTTCGAATTACCGCTTTTATGGGTTGTTTGATTGGTGTGGTGGTAGGTAGTTTTCAAGTTGATTTCATCATCACTTTAGCCGTACCTGCCTTGATGTTTTTATACCCGATAACCATCGTGCTAATTTTATTGAATTCGATTCCAGAAAAGTACGCATCAGCAACAGTTTTTAAATGGGTGGTGTTAATGGCTTTCTTATTTAGCATTCCTGATTTTTTGAGTTTTATTATCGATAAAGAATTATTAGAAGGTATGATGGATATTATCCCACTTGCTCAATTCAATCTAGGCTGGGTTCTGCCTTCCGTTGTAGTACTCATTTTTACAAATATTTATATTTTTAACCGCAAAGCGAGGATTTCGAATTGAGTATCTTTGCATAAAATCGACAAATGTTAAACCATTATATCTATAAAAATCCTACCGCTAATAAGTGGGTGACCTTCGTTCATGGAGCAGGAGGAAGTAGTTCGATATGGTTTAAACAAATCCGAGCTTTTAAGAACGAGTACAACGTGTTGGTCTTAGACTTAAGAGGTCACGGAAATAGCAAGCCCTTGTTGAAAGACAGTTTCAATCAGAAGTATACTTTCGATGCCATTACCAATGATATCGTAGAGGTTTTGGAGCATTTAAAGATTGAAAAGTCACACTTTGTTGGCATTTCTTTGGGGACCATCCTCATTCGAAATTTGGCTGAGAAACGTCCAGATTTAGTTGAAAGCATGATCATGGGCGGTGCCATTTTAAAGTTGAATTTTAGATCACAACTTTTAATGCGACTGGGAATCATCTTTAAGTCGGTAGTTCCTTACATGTATTTGTATAAACTATTCGCTTTTATCATTATGCCTCGTAAGAATCATAAGGAATCTCGAATTCTTTTTGCGAAGGAGGCCAAGAAACTCTATCAAAAAGAGTTTGTTCGATGGTTTAAATTAACGGCTGAAATAAATCCATTACTTCGATTTTTTAGAGCGAAAGACATTCAGATTCCGACCCTATATGTCATGGGAGAGGAAGACCATTTATTTTTACCCGCTATCAAAAGAATCGTAGAATCCCATGCAAAGTCAACCTTACACATTATTGAAAAATGTGGACATGTAGTAAATGTTGAAAAACCGTTGGATTTCAATAGTCATACATTAGGTTTTCTTAGAACACTACCTGCTTAGTTAATCCAAATAGGCAAAATGTAAATTTCCAATTAGTATCTGAGATTTTGGGGGTATTATAAATCCTATTCCAAAACCAGTTGGTTTTTCGAAAGGCATTTCATAAACTAACTTTTCATTTATAAAAAAATAATAATAATCTTCAACCCGTCTTACTGTCAACTTGTTATATCCAGATGACTCAATTGAATCTGAATACATATCCCTAGCCTTGTCATTGTATTTATTGTCCTTATATGATGATACAACAAAACTATTGCCTCCCAATCCAAAGCTTGTAAAGCTGAGCTTTTTACTGTTCATGCCCCAAATTATACTAGCAATTTCGAGATTATTACCTGAGGCCCGTAGTATTTTCGCTTCAAATTCAAAGTTAGATTTATTGGCTCTTTCTAAGACAAATTTTGAAAATTTTTTTGAAATGATTCGAGCTTTATCCAGAGTGTTATTTAACCTATAAACTCCATCAGCTATATAAATTCTACCTCTATTTCCTGAAAAGTCAGTTTTCCAATTAAAATCATTGGTGTCAAAATTTTCGTTTATAAAAAAGCTTTTATCACTATTTTTATATGAGTTATATAATCTACCTTTTTTTCCTAAATGATAAACTTTCAAATAATCTATTTGAATTTCAGTTTGGCGTCCAACGGAGTATCCTATCATATTTCCGAAAAAAGACTTAAACTTTGATATGTATACTGGTTTTTCGTTTATAAAAAAGAAAAATAGATCTTTGACTTTTCGAACTGTTAATTTGTTAAAATCACCCTTCCTAATGAATTTTGATTCTGTCCAATTTTTTATGAGATAGTGTTGGTAATTATCATAATAACTTATTCTGTAGGATCCTTCCCCATTTATACCAAAAAAGAATCTTTGGTTAGAAGAACCTCCGAAAGTAAATGAATGTAAAAACCGTTGCCGACTGCTAATAGATGTAATTTTAAATCTGGTTTCAATTTCAAAATCTTGGTCAGTATCGATTTCGATTCTTTTAACGGTCTTAACTCCCTTAGACCCTCTAGAGTTTAGAATGAAATATCCTCCTTCTATCCTCGAATTATTTGGAACATTATTTACTTTTGACCAGTTGTTTTTATTAGAGTTGAAACTATCGTAAAAAATTTCAGTTTTTTTGTTCTGAAAATCCTGATATTTATCTTGGGAATACCCAAAGCTTCCAAAAAATGTAGTAACAATTACAGCAAGGATGGTTATTTTATTCATTTGTAAATTATTCAAGTTTATTATAAGATAATCTTTATTCATAAAGCTTTTTACGAACGGTTTAAGCTGATTAAGAATTCATCAGATTTTCAATTTCATCAGCTTCAATTGGAATATTGCCCATTAAATTGAAGGGCTCGCCTTGACTCTGAACCACCACATCGTCTTCCAATCGAACTCCGAATCCTTCATCTGGAATGTAGATTCCTGGTTCCACAGTAAACACCATATTCGCTTCGATGGGCTCGTGTAACAATCCGTAGTCGTGCGTATCTAATCCAATATGATGAGATGTTCCGTGCATAAAGTATTTCTTGTAGGCCGGCCATTTTGGGTCTTCATTTTGAACATCGGCTTTGTCAATCAGTCCTAAGCCTAAAAGTTCAGAAGTCATGAGTTTTCCAACTTCCACATGATATTCTTTCCAAAAGGCACCAGGCACCAATAGCTTGGTCGCTTCATCTTTTACACGGAGTACCGCGTTGTACACATCTTTTTGTCTTTGGGTATATCGGCCAGAAACAGGAACGGTTCTAGACAAATCGCTTTTGTAATTCGCGTACTCAGCAGCAATATCAAACAAGATTAAGTCGCCATCCTTACATTGCTGGTTGTTTTCAATGTAGTGCAAGACATTGGCATTATTTCCTGAAGCAATGATGGGCGTATAGGCGAATCCTTTGGATCTATTTCTAACAAATTCATGCAACAATTCAGCCTCAATTTCATATTCCCAAACACCTGGTTTTATGAAGGATAGAATCCTTCTGAATCCTTTTTCAGTAATATTACAGGCATGCTGCATTAAATCGAGTTCAATTTGGTCTTTTACAGATCGCAAACGCTGTAGAATCGGATTGCTTTTGGCAACCGAATGCGCAGGGTATTTAGCCAATAGCCATTTTGTGAATCGGTCTTCTCTAGTTTCGGTTTCCACATT
This sequence comes from uncultured Polaribacter sp., assembly GCA_964343335.1. Lineage (GTDB taxonomy): Bacteria > Bacteroidota > Bacteroidia > Flavobacteriales > Flavobacteriaceae > Polaribacter. The sequence continues at coordinate 32,102 of CAYFJL010000014.1, forward strand.
GGCACGATAATGTTCGTTGGTATTGATATAGAAGGTATCACAATAGGTGCTCATTTCAAAAATCACCTTCTCCAAATCTTGCAACCAATAAACCGTTTTAATTCCACTTGTGGCAAAAGCAGCTTCCTTGGTTAATTTTTCTCCTTCCCAAACAGCGATGTGCTCATTGGTCTCTCTTAGAAATAAAACCTCCCTTAATTCTTCATTCGGACAATCCGGAAAAAGTACGAGAATACTCTCCTCTTGATCTACTCCGCTTAAATAAAAGATATCCCGATGTTGCTCGAAGGGCATGGTACTATCCGCACTGATGGGATAGATATCATTGGAGTTGAAAACCGCCATGCTATTTGGCTTCATTTGGGCAGCAAAATTCTTTCTGTTTTTTACAAATAGTGATGAATCAATAGGAAGATATT
>CAYFJL010000015.1:0-32293 GCA_964343335.1 uncultured Polaribacter sp.
AGACTGGTTCATTCACTTCGTCATATGCAGAAATTTCAGAAAATGCATTTTCCAATGATGTACGGTGTGATAACCTTAAGTGTTGGTCATCTTCTCTATATGCGTACAATTTTCCTGATGTAAAATCTCCTGGAGTGTCTGCAACGAATTTTGAGAGGATTCCTGGTGTATTATCTGCTCCAGTATAAACAGTCTGATCATCTGGCATAATAACACCACCTTCAAATGGTTGGCGTCCCCAATTGTATTGTTTACGTATTGCTACTGCTTCTTTAGGGTCGATCTCAACCATCCAGTTGAAGTTTTCAAACTTTTTGATCGTTTCACCATCGGCGATCGAGATTCCAGAACCATTTATTGTGAAGTCAGTTGTATCAAGTACACCTGCACCATCAGCAAAAATAGATGCGTTATCACTTCTGAACCACTCTTCTGCAGTCCAAATACGTCCATCTGCTTCAGAAGTAATACCACCACAGTTCATTCCTGTTTCTCCAACTGTATTGGCAAAATCAACGTTGAAATATTTTCCAGTTCGTCCATCAGCAAGTGTTTGTTCAACAACTACGATAGAATCAGTTTGAGGATCACGACGTATTTTAAATACAGTCATTCCTCCACCATCACCAATGTTAGGATCTGCAGAGATCATTTCGTGGTTTACTGATATCCAACCTAAATCATCTGAATTAGGATCAGTATCTGGTGTAAATCCGATAAAGTCGGGCCATTGTTTTGCAGGATATGCTCCAGCTGGGTTTCCGTAAGTGGCAGTTGTTTGGACAGTGTCATGTCCACCGATGAAGATTACTTGTTTTTGAAGTGGAGAAGCCGGAACGATAACTTCGTCTGGCACCAATTCAAAATCAATTTCTGGGTCAAATCCGATCTGGGCTGATAAAAGTCCCGTCACGAATAGCGAGCTCACTAATGCAAATGCTCGTTTTGTTAAGTACTTGTGTTTCATTTTACTACAATTATGAGGTTTAATTCGCAGCAAAATTGGAGAGGAATCCCACGGAATAGATAAATGTACTTTTATACATAGATTAAATCTATTCGTGCATGTTTTAAGAAAATATGAAATACCAGGACTGAAGTATTAAAGGATGGTTAAAGAGATTAATTCAGTTTAAATGAGATTTAGAGAACCATGAGTTTTAAAGGGATATTAAGCGAGTCCAATTCTATTTGAGTGATGTTAATATATTATTCGTTAAATGAAAAATACATTATGAAGAAGGATCAAAAAAAAGCGAGTCGTTAAACTCGCTCTCTGTTTTGTACCCGAGGCGGGAGCGATTTGAATGCCAACGAATTTGATGAACTTTATACAGTTTCAGCTTGAAACACGCTCTTAACAACAGATTTACAAAAGAGCCAAATATAAAACTGTATAAAATCGACTAAATCTCTCCCTACGAATCTCCTACGAGAAGGGTGAAAATGGCTTCTGGTTAGATCGAAAGTGAAACCTGAACCCTGAATCCATGATGTTACAAGTGTCAAACAAAAACATTATGGTTATGAAGTACAAAATGAATTATCGGTTTTATCTCGAAAAGAGATTCAAAAAAGGAACAAACACAGTTGAAGTAAAACGACTGGAAAAGCAAGGAAAGCCAATCGGCAAATATCTGAATCCAAATGAAACGGCCATCAATATTGGTATTACCTACAATGAAAGATACCTAAAGGTCGGTACTGGAATCAGGGTCTTGGCTAAGCATTTTAATGTTGACAAACAAAGGGTATTGTCCTCGCACCCGGATTGTGTTGAAATCAACAACAAGCTGGAACGAATTAAGTCAAACATTAAGGATCGCCATTACTCTTTGGTACTGAAGGGAAAGACCCCATCTATAGTTACTATTAAAAGTATAATGGAGGAAGAAGCGAAGGGAATTGCGGCCAGACTAGACACGACTGATTTCTTCAAGATTTTTGACAAGTACATGGAAGAAAAATCAAAAATGATAAAACACCAGACATTCAAAAACTATCAAACATTTAGGACTTGTATGGTGGATTTTGTGAAAGCCGGATACAAACTGAATATAGATGCAATTGATGAAGTCTTTTGGAATCAGTTCTACACCTTTTGTGCTGAGGAAAAGAACTACCTCAACAACACTACTGCTAAACAAGTAAGATGTCTCAAGACCTTTTGCAACTGGATGTATGAAAAAAACTATATCGACCATCAGGAATACAAAAAGATTCCAGACCGTGAAGAAGATGGGGAAATCATTTACCTAACATGGGATGAAATTGAAGCAATAAAGAATTATGATTTTGACTTTAAACCCAGACTCGGAGTTGTTCGTGACCAGTTCATATTCCAAATCCATACAGGGCAGCGTATTGGTGACATTCTTAAATGCAAAATATCTGATATCATGTTTGATGCAGATACCGAACAACACTATTGGAAGAACTACCAAGAGAAAGGAAGCAGAACCAAAGCTACATACATTCCATTGTCAGAAACTGCAATGCAGATAGTAAACAAATATGCAGAAGACAGACCCACCGATTCTTACCTTTTCCCATCAAAAAGTAGACAGGCTATTAACGGTGACATCAAAGAGATATGTCGGTACGCTGGATTAGACAGTGAAATTACCATCACTCGATATAGCGGCAAGAAAAAAATAAGCATAACCAAAGAAAAGTGGGAAATGATTACTAGCCATATAGCGCGCAAAACATTCATTTCTCAAGGACTAAGAAATGGTATTCCCAAGGACATCATCATGAAAATTACAGGCCATAAAGATGAGCGTTCAGTACGGCACTACCTAAATCTGGATAAAGAGTTTATTTCAAAAGAGGCTTTACGAGTCTGGAAGTGATAATAACAGCTTCGCAAAGTCCTCTAACAACTGATTTTTTCGAAATGATAGTTGATTTATTTTGTTAGCCCAAAAATTATCTGAAAGAACTTTCTTATACACTTCTTTTATTTTAGGTGAGTCGTACCCACTTGCCTCCATTAATAACCAATAGTCTACAGAGAATTCATCAGCTATTCGTGCTAGATAAGTTGGATGCACCTTCTTAATTTCTCCGCTCTCTATTTTGACCAAATGAGTTCTTTCAATGTCAATGATTTTTGAAAATTGTATTTGACTTTTGTTATTCGCTTCACGAATTTTTTCTATCAGTTTCCCAATTGATGTTTCTCGATTTAATTTTTTCGCCATAGTGAATTTTATCACTAAAATAGTGATTTTTATATCAGTTCCCATCATTTTTATTTAAAAATATGATTATCTAACTTTTAGAGCATCATCTTCTCAATGGAGAGTGTTTTGACTCTATCTACTTTTTGTAACCCATCTTGGGGAATTCTAATCCATTGATCAGGCGCGAATATTTCCGCTTACAATTAAAATTTTTAATCAATGGAAAAATTAATCCTAACAAACTTCTCGAAAGAGGAGTTTTCAGAACTCTTGGAGACAGCTCTTCAAAAAAGAATCTCCAATTCACCAAGTAACGATTGCACAAATGAGGCTGAACTACTAAAAGCCAAAGATGTAGCACGACTCTTAAAGTGCTCTGTCCAAACAGTCTATAACTATAGACGTAGAGGAATCATCAAAAGCTACAAGAAGGCTGGCCGGTCGTTGTACTTCAGTCGTCAACATATCGATGAAGCGCTTAAAACTATTGTTCACCCAAAACACTTAACTAAAAACTCATAATCATGGAAAATATAGTAGAACTAGGAATAGCATTTAGTATAGAACATGCTGAATCATCTATGTGGCAGTCAGATTTAGGGTATGATTATCATACTATGCTTCTCTGTCATTTACAATCTGATCCATATATACTCTTGACAATTAGCAATGATAATCGAATTCCCGAAAAAGTTGTGATTGCAGTTGACCCGAATCACTATGATTCCGATGAATATACAGCTGCTCAATTGTTTCTTGAGATTGAAAGATACATGTGGGACAAACATGGTCTAAAACTTTCAGGGGACCACGAACTGTTTGAAGAGGATGCATTAAATAAATTATGGGAACAAGACCTCCCTTTACTTCTTGCTAGACCCTTCATCCTCAAATCAATTACTAACAATTAAAAATATAAAAATGAAAGATCATAAAAAGCTTATTTACACCGAATGTATAATCGAAACGCTTGACAATACCTTTTGGTCAAAAGATTATCGTAAACTCATTATTAGGAAAAGGTTTTCTCACTTACATACAGATCCATTTGTAGCGGCTGTTCGCTCTGATGGTTTATTTCCTACGGCAATAATCGTAGCTTATAAAAAAGAGGATTATGAGCTGGAGGACATGAATCTAATGTTTGCCCACTTGAAAAAATACTTCTGGGCATCACATGGGGTGCTCTTAGCACATAAAGTCAATGTGTTTTCGGAGGAAGGGCAAGAAGAAATTCGGTCTTCGGGAGTCCCCTACAGTCTGGTCACCCCGTTTCAAATAGATGTATCACCATTAAATCGAACATTATGAAACGTAATTTACACAACATAAAATTCCAATATGTAGACAATGCTTGGGATAAAAAGTCAGAGAAACTCATCACTCAGTTAAATCTTGATAGCGCCATAAAAAGTGGCGCTATCAAAGGATTTAGTTTCCGGGGTTTAATTCGCGATGGTAGAAATGCCGGTACTGAACAAGAAAGAAAAGCAATAAAGCCAAAATTACCCGGCTTTGTTGCAGCAATGGCAGAATGTGAAGGTGATATTTCTTCCGACAACTTTAAAACCCATTCCGGTTTAATTGTAATTGATATCGATTGTGACGATAATCCTGAACTATTGAAAGGTGACCTAAAATCAGCTGAAGAGCTAAAGGCTACTCTATCCGCTGATGACTACATTTTTCGGATGTTCAGCTCTCCTTCGTATGGACTAAAGCTCTTAATTAAAATAGACTGTAGGGATAAGGAAACTCACGAACGATACTTTATTGCTATTAGGAATCACTTTGAAAATCAATACGGATTAAAGATTGACGAATCCGGTAAAGATGTTTCGCGATTGTGTTTTCTGTCATACGACCCGGAACTATACATCAACAACGATTCAAAGGTTTTCCCTGAAGAGTCAATAAAAGATATCGTGATTGAGAAACCAAAAACTGCTCATCACGAGATTAACGAGCAAACTCTCAAGGGTGTCGAATTCTTGGTTCAACAGATAGAAGAAAAAAAGCTGGATATCACGGGAAATTATGATTCTTGGGTGCGAATTGCATTTGCTCTAAATATGCTAGGTGAACAAGGAGAAGAATTCTTTGTCCGTGTTTCACAATTCCATAAGGGGTTCAACGAAAGAAAATGCCGTAAAAAGTTTAAGCAGTGTACTAACAATCGGTCTTCTGGTATTTCTTTGGGAACGTTTTTCCATGTCTGCCAACAAGCAGGGCTAAAGCTCCCAAGGACTGGAACCCAGTACCTCAAAACACCACTTTTCCCAGATGAGGTTTTTCTAAATCTCCCTCCTCACGCTGCAGAAGCAGTAAAACACAGCAAAAAGAATCGTGAACGCGATATTAGCTTACTGAGTTTTATCACAATAGTTTCTGCATTAAATCCAGATATCTTCGGCTTATATAGGGGGAAACAGCTATATATGAATTTAGCAACTTTGATTGTTGCCCCACATGCTGCGGGAAAGGGTGAGATGAATACACCATCTCCTATTCTTCATCCATTTGAATTTGAAAAGCAAAAAGAACAGGAAAGTTTGTATGAAGCCTACTACAAAGCCCTTAAAAAGTGGAAAGAAAGCAAAAAGAATGGAGAGGAAATTCCTAAACCTAAAAAACCCGGTCGAAAGATGATTAGGTTACCTAAAACCTCTTATGCGGCTGTTGTTAAGCTAATGTTCTATAACGCAAGCATGTTGTTTTTTTCATCAGAAGCTGATACCCTAAACAACCTGTTTGCTCAAGCATGGGGTGATTGGAGTGCGCTGTTGAGGCAAGCGGCACATCATGAACGACACCCGTACTACAACAAGACGAATGATGAGCACTATGACCTGGTACAACCAAAGTTGTCAACTTTGTTATCCGGTACTCCCAGTCAAATTAAGACCCTTGTTGATAGTGTTGAAAACGGTTTGTTCTCAAGATTCATATTCTACTACTTTACTGAGAGGTCTGAATTCGAGAATCCTTTCACCCAGCAAATTAATCTTACAGAGTATTATGAAAACTTGGGTAAAGAAATTATGGAACATTTCGAATTACTCCACTCCAATATGCCACATGTTGGTGAAATAGAATTTCGATTTACCATAGAACAGCAAGAGGATTTTTATGAGTTCTTTTGCAGTCAGCAAAAAGAACTCCGTGAAACCGTAGGAGACCAAACCGAAGGTTCTTTGTTCAGGTTGGGTAATTCTTTTTTTCGGATAGCAATGATTCTTACGGCATTGAGGAAGACTGAAACTGATAACGGAATTCTCATTTGTGAGGATGTAGATTATCACACGGCTAAACTGATGACCAAGGTGTTTATTGAGCATGTAGTTTGCGTTTCAGGGTTACTTCCAAAGACCCAAAAAGATGCGAAAGTAACTGACAGGGTGAACCCAGCATTCATTAAAGACTTGCCTGATGAATTCCAGACGAAGGAGGCATTCAAACTGGCTAAAAATTACAATATAAGCCGCCGTACAGTCTATCGGATATTGAATGATATGGAACGAGCTGGTGTGCTGTCCAAGCCTAAGCAAGGCCATTACAAAAAGATAAACGTGGCATAATTGGCAGATTTGGCAGGGCTGTCATGGCTCTGCCATTTTTAATACATAAGATCAAAATCATTAGAATATGAAAAAACCAACAACCGGAATAGTCGTCAACTGCTCTTATGAAGCAAATCAATCACTTTCCCTAATCAAGGGTGGTAACCTTCAAACAGAGATGTCCATTTTCAGAAAACCACCTTACACGTTGCATGGCAACTCTAGTATCAACATGACCGAGTACATTGCGCTACTAATGGCCGCATGGTATAGGTATCAAAGGAACCCTGATGACATCATTTACTCTAACAATGATGCCGCAATCAAATGGTTCCTCAGCGGAGAGGTCAAGTCAAAAATTGAACTAGGCAGTGAAGTGGAAAAAGTAAAAAAGGAATTCGAAAGTAAGATTGAGCGTAAAATGAGGACTGGAGTTGAGAAGTGGCGGAAAGAATGGGGGGCGATACCTGTATAACAACCTATAATAGGAGGTGCTCAATGTATAGATAGATTATATGTTTTGATGTCCCGCAGCTCGGGAAGCCTAAAATTTGATCGAACCTATCTCTATCTGTAGGTATATCCAGAAGGGCTTTATAGCACATGTAAAAAACCTTCAGAAACTCATTGGCAAACTATCATGAAACCAAGATCTGAATTAACCAATACAAACAAAAAAAATCAATATGGAAACATCAAAGAAAAGACAAGTACATAATTTAAGGGATGAAACCGAAAGGGCTACATTAGACCGTTACCCTTCCCCGAGAATCTCACTAGAACTGCTCAAAGGTACAGGAGAGCTGGATGACTTAAAAAATGAAAAGATAGTTGAACCCGCATCCGGAATGGGGCATATTTCAAAGTTTCTCGAAGCAAACGGATTCAACGTTGAGTCTAGTGACTTGGGTGATGATTCAGAAACTTACGGTACTGGTGGTTTGGATTTCTTGGCTAGGACTGAACGTTGTGAGAATATTATCACTAACCCTCCTTACAGACAAGCTATTGAATTCTTGAAGCATGCCATATCCATAACTGACCACAAAGTAATTATGCTGCTAAGGCTCAATTTCTTGGAGTCACAAAGCAGGTTTGAGTTCTTTAAGCAATTTCCTCCTGCCAAGGTTTATGTGATTTCTAAAAGACTGCCCCACTATGACCCAGTTCATAAAGAGTGGAAATCAGATGCCAGTTTCTCACATATGTGGATGGTGTTTGATAATAAAACATCAACAATCGAAACAAAAATCGATTGGATTATGTAAATCTAATTAGCATATAAAAATGATAAAGAGGCTGTTCAACTAAACGACGTTAAATAGTCTCTTTTGTTCTGAAATATGTTTTTACGTTCATTGTAATCAATCAGGAGTCTTGCATATTGACCTTCTCTTAGAATGCTGAGATTTTTAATAAAAATATTAAAGGCAAACACTCCTCCAAATAAACCCACTCTTATAAGGAAATTATTTACGCCTTGCTGAAAAAATATTGAATGGTACTCATTTTTATCCTTTAGAGGATCTCGTTTATCGAATGAAATAGTGATGTCTGATACATCACCCCTCCCATTAACGAAGTCTATCATTGAACCAAAGCTATCACTGCACCTCTCATCAGGAAAATAATGTATCAATGAATTTAGGCCAATCTTGACGAGAGCTCTGTTCAATTTTTTTGGATCAAAATTGAGTCCTACCTGAATTATAGGAGAGTCGATTTGTTCCTTAGAATAACTAAACAATTTCGTTTTGTTTTTGAATAGCTTCACAACCTCAGCTAAAAAATCTAATGCCAGCTGCTCATCCTTAGCACGCACCCGCAATCTGGGTTTCTTACTGTTCCTATTATCTAAAAACAGCCTTGGCGATAATGTTGAATAAAGATGATTTGTCTTATCAAGAATATCAACTCGTATTTCATCTTTTACTTTAATATCTTGCAAAACCGATTGATGACTAATTTCAGAATTTCTACCAATCCTATATTGATAATATTCTTTCGACTTGCTTCCTGATTTAATTTTGGTGCTTATAACTGCTCTGAGGTTACCGTCTACCCAAATTGAAAAAAGCTCTCGGAGTTTATTTAATCCATCCAAGTCCTCCCCCTCTATATAGGTTTTTTCTTTGACCTTAATTATCTGAGGGAGTAAGCAGGTTTCCATTCCTGCATACTGAACGCCCTCGTAAACTACACTATTTTTTTCATCCATAACAAACAAAGAGCTCGCCTTCAATCGCCCTTGTTTTTTTGATGAACCCGAGTACCCTTCGATTCCTTGTATACTTCTTTCAACAGAAATAATTGACTTTTGATATAATTCAGCTTCTAAGCCAGAAAACAATCCGTTACAATCAGGACAAACAAAATCTACAAAAATCTTTTCACCACCTAATCCGTGTGGGAAAACATGCTCCGTACATTTGTTAAAATCACTATCACAATAAACACAATTATTCATTTTGCAAAACTGTAAGTCAATCAACAATATATCTCCAAGTTAATGAGAGATATCTTCCTTCACCTCGATCAGGCTCTCCGGGGTGTAAGTATTCCGAAATCACTCAGAAGCTCTCCTGTGGCTTCTCCTGAGTTTTCGATCTAAAATGCCAAGGTTATATAATTAGAAGAATATCAAATAAAATTTGATTTTCTTCAATAATATAAGGGACTGCTAGATATTTAAATCCTTTAACTTATTGGCATATATTCGGTAGTTTTCCTCATCAAAACAGACGAATTGAAGCAAATTAATTTTGTCTTTGTCCGGAAAACTAACCACTGAATCTATGGCAATTTCAGCCGCCTCTTCTTTTGGGAATCTGTAAATTCCTGTACTTATATTCGGAAAAGCAATTGTTTCAACGCCATTATCGACTGCAAGATTCAAGGAATTGACATAACAGTTACTTAAGAGATTAGCTTCATTGCTTTTGCCAACATTCCATCTTGGTCCGACAGTATGAATAACGAATTTAGCCGGAAGGTTTCCAGCAGATGTGATAACAGCTTCGCCGACTTTACACCCTCCTTGCTTGGCTCGAATAGCTTGACATTCTTCAAGAATTTGACCACCGCCTTTCCGGTGAATTGCTCCATCTACTCCACCACCTCCAAGTAAAGAGGTGTTGGCTGCATTGACTACTGCGTCAACCCATTGTTCAGTTATGTCTCCTTGAATTAGTTCTATTCTCATCTATCAATTCACCTTTTTGGTTTTTACAACCTTGTCAAAGTTTATGATTATGTTCTCCCCAGTAACTTCGTCTTTTAGGAAGACATATCCTCCAACCTTACCAAGGTTTATCAAATTGTCTCTTGTATCCAAAACTGACTTATCATCTAGGTATAAAACCATGTCTTTATCATTGCTTTCGGTTTCTCTAATCTCTTTAAAAGAAAGCATTGGTACAATCGCGATTACAACTAAAAAAGAGATAAGCTCATATACCCTTTCCATTCTCATACCAACTATTTCCCATTCACCATTTTGGTCTTTCCCTGTTTTCATAAAGAGAAATGTGATGAAATTAAATGCTAGAAAGGTTGTTGAATAAATCACGAAATCATTTAGTGGAACCTGATTATAGCTTATTAAAGCAATCATAGAAGATGTAGTCAACAAAAAGAAAATCAAATAACCACGTCTAAATCTTGCAATTATTTGCTCAAAAAAATTGTTCCCTATTTTACTGTCTATTTTTTCAATGAAATTCTCGGATAAATTAAGATGTATGAATCCCATGACAAACAGTACAATGAATGTTCTATAATCATCTAAGAATAAGGTTAAGGCACTTGATGTATCAATATAATGAGTAATTGAAACACCAAAATAATCAAAGTAAATTGCTTGTTTCAACACCCCAAGAAACACCAACAAAGCACCTCCTAACGGCAAATATTTTATAAGTTTTTCTAATGTCATATCATTATCTTTTCTAATCGTTCCTTCCACCTTTTCCAATCAGGCATTATCTTCTCCTGAAGCTCATAGAACTCTTTGCCATGATGATGGTGAACCAAATGGCACAGCTCATGAATTACTACGTAATCAATACATTTTGAAGGTGCTTTGATGATCTCGGGGTTAAGAATTATTTTTCCTTTTGGAGTACAACTACCCCAACGCTTAGCCATGCGCTTTATCTCCAAAGGTGGACTACCAATGTCGTGTTTCTTGAAAAAGCGCTTATTCTCCGTAATCGCATTCTCAAATCTTTTTTCAGCATGTGATTTATACCACCCGCTTAACAACTGCTTAACGAAATCTGGATTTTTGGGAGAGGTACATTCAACAATAATTCTTCCTGCAATGAGCTTTACTGAGTTTATCTTTGAGCCCTTTACTTTCAGTCTATACTGCCGACCCAAATAAAGATGGGTCTCACCAGAGAGATACTCCCGTTTGGGTGTAGCTGGAAGAAAATTCTCAAAAAACCGTTGCTGTTTGGTAATCCAGCGTGCTTTTTGTTCCACCTTCTTTTTGACTTTTTCTAATTCTGCTTCTATGGGTGCAGTAACCTGAACTGTTGTATCAGGCTGTACGGTTATGCTCATGGTTTTTCTGTCCGAACGCTTGAGAGCGAATGGAATTATCGTGCTTCCGTATGAGATTTCGATTTGTTCCATTAGTATCGCTTCAATGCTACCTCCATTACAGTTTCTATGATAGAATCAATCGTGTCAAATGGCAATTCTATTCCCTCATTCCTCAAATCATATAGGTAGTCCTCCATAGTCTGCTTCATCCTATTTTGGATATCTACCTTTCTGTCCCAATCAACGATTTTATTGGCGTTAATGATGTCGTCCAAGCGAATTCCTATCTCAGCACTTTTTTCATCAGTTGCTTTGATTTCTTCATTTACAATCCTGTAAAAAGCCTTGGCAACATCTCTGTTCTTAAGAATTTCTGGTTCCTTATCATCTGAACGAGTTTGAACCTTCTGCATGATATCCGTCACAGACTTTAAGTATTCTGCTTCTGAAAGCCTCTTTTCTTTGAAGGCATCTATGGCCTCCTGAAGCAGCTTGGAAAACTTCTTGTAGAATACTGGATCTTCCTCCATGTTGGCTGTAATGGTTTTGGCAGTTCTACTGGCAATCATGTCCGCACGAGCAGCTTTCCCTTCGACCTTCTCAACCTCCTTTTGGAATTCTTCCTGATTGAATATATCTACTTGTTCCGTTACCTGAATTACTTCATCAGAAGAAATGTGGGTATCTATAAGCTTCTGTATCTGTTTTTCATACTGTTTATAGTCTATTTCCTCCGAGTAACGTTGCTTCACAGAGACCCTTAGCTTTAAGAAGAATTTAACGTCTTCCTTGTATTGATTGATTTTCTTTTCTGGTGTATCTCTCGCAAATTCCAACGTTGATAAAGCCAGTTTTAATGTTCTGGCGAATGCAGATAGACGGTCATAGAAATCGTCCCGGACATCTTTCTCCCCAAGCAACAGCTCATAGGCTTCTTCATCCCTTCTATTTTCGATTGTTTTGAATAAATCCCAGAGATGTGAATGTCGTTCAGCCAGCTTTTCTACCTCTTCTTTAACGTTTACCATTGTCCCGGCTAAATCTTCTTCATCAAATTCAGAAAGAGAGCTGTACGTGGTTAGGGCTTTGTCAAGATCACCGAGGATACCATAGTAGTCAATGATGTAGCCGAAATCTTTTCCTTCGAACAACCTGTTCACCCTGGCTATGGCTTGGAGCAAGGTATGTTCTCTGAGTGAACGACAGATGTACAGCACTGTATTTCTTGGCGCATCAAAACCCGTAAGCAGTTTATCAACCACGATAATAACCTCAGGGTGATCGTCATTCTTAAAAGAGTTTATAATACTCTTGTTGTACTGCCTTTCTGTGCCGTACTTCTTCATCATAATGTCCCAAAATTCTTGAACCTTATCATTAGTCTTTTTGTAGATGTCCTCATGTCCTTCCCGGGTATCTGGGGGAGAAATAATAACCTCACAGGTGATGAGTCCAATATCATCCAAATAGTTCTTGTACTTCAATGCAGCTTCTTTAGAGGGTGCTGTGACCTGACCTTTATATGGCGTACCTTGCCAGTTTTCTTTATAATGCAATGAAATGTCCCATGCTGTTCGTAGAATCTTCTGGTCAGCTTCATTTAGCTGGTCGGCTCTACTGAATTTCTTTTTTAGGTCAGCTCTTTGGTAATCGTTGAGTGGTTCAGAAACCATATCAAAATAGGTGTCAATGGTTTTCTGGTTAACTTCTTGGACTACGTGTCTTCCTTCATATAGAAGTGGAACAACTGCTTTGTCATCCACTGCCTGATCAATCGTGTACTTGTCTATAATGCCTCCGAATTTGGCCGCAGTATTCTTGTCCTTTTTCATCAAAGGAGTACCTGTTAAACCAATGTAACAAGCGTTTGGAAAGGCTTTTTGCATTTTAATATTTGCCTCCCCATAATGACTCCGGTGACTTTCATCCACCAATACAAATATCTCTGTGGATTCATCTTCTGCTTTGCTTCTCTTTACGGCAGCCTCAAATTTTTGAACCAAGGTGGTAATAATGGAAGCTTTATCTTCCTTGATAAGCTCGGTAAGATGCTTCCCTGTTTTGGCCTGAACTGGCTCCATGTCACAAGCATCAAATGTCTTGTATATTTGATCGTCAAGGTCAATTCTATCAGTGACGAGTACTATACGCGGATTCCGAATAGATTCCTCTAAAGCAATGGCTTTGGCTAACATTACCATGGTTAAAGACTTTCCGCTTCCTTGTGTGTGCCAAATAACCCCGCCTTGTCGCTTGCCGTCCTCGAAATGACGAACACGGTGGAGGGCATTTTTTACCGCAAAATATTGCTGATACCTAGCTACCTTTTTAGTACCATTGTCGAAAAGCGTAAACTGATAGATGAGTTCTAGTAGTCTTTCTTTGTTGCAAAGAGAGTAGAGCAACTTGTCCTGCTCGGTTATCTTCAAATGCGCCTTCTCAAGCTCGTCAAAGTAACCACGAACGTACTTAAATCGACCAGCAAATAATCGTTCCTTCCAATGACCATTAAGTGGCGTATTTTTTAGCCCTTCCAATTCGTTGTAATCATCATTTTGCTCTTTCCATTTAGACCAGAATTCTGCAGGGGTTCCGGTAGTTCCATACCATGCATCATTTGTGGCTAATGATAGTAACAGCTGTGAATAGATGAATAAGCCCGGTATTTCATCTTCATGTTGATTACGTAGATGTTGAGAAATGGCCTGTTCAAAAGGCTTCTTGTTGTCACCTGATTTTAGGTCTGGCCTTTTGCATTCAATAACAACTAAAGGAATCCCGTTTACAAACAATACAATATCCGGTCTCCTTGTCTGGTGGCTGGACGCCCTTTCAACTGGGAACTCTTCTGCTACGTGAAATACATTGTTATGCGGATTCTTCCAATCAATGTAATCTAAAGTGAAACTCTTTTTGTCCCCTCCAATGGTTTCTTCAAAACTCTTGCCTAAGGTTAAAAGTTCATAAACCTTTTCGTTTGTAATAATTGGTCCATCCTTTAACGGAAAGTCCTTCAGTGCTTGAATAGCATGGAATACATTGTTGGTACTGAATTTATATTCTTGTCCTCTAAAATCAATTGTATTGATATTGTGCAACTGTTTTTCCAAGATGTCCTCAAGGATGACATTGGAGAGCCTCTCTCTTCTTTCTACCTCCAACTGTTCAGGTGAAAGGTATTCAAACCCCATTTTAATGAGCAACTGGAGTGCTGGGATTTGAGATATATGGTCTTCTAAAAATGACGGTGTATTCATTACTGATCTAACAATTTTTTAATGTTTTCATACTCCGGCTTGTCAAGTATGTCTAATTTCTTTTTTGTAAGCATTTGAATCCCTTTCCTGCATTTATCAATCCGACTGAGCATTGGCTGAATATATCTGTTATAGTGGTTAACAAACAGATATAAATCTCGCTCACAAGTAGGAAGTTTATAACCATAATCATTGCTAGAAATTATTATGCTTTTATCTCTTAAACGTCCAACTACTTGCCTAAACCCATGCATTTTTAATTCTGATTTCCGACCATGATTAAGATGCCTGAGAATTTCCCATGTAGGAATAAATTTGTCCGGATTATAATAAGTCAGGTTAAAAACAAGATATTGCAAAAAGTTCGCTTGATCTTGAATAGCCATATTCTTTGATTTTTTGTTTTTATTAATAAACGTTCTTGCAATCTGTAGCGAATAATTAGCTATATCTGAATCATATTGAATCCGGGTATGTTCTATTTTCAGTAGGTAAGGTTCCTTTCTTGGATATGGCCACTCACGTATATCATAGATGTTATCTTTAATTACGGAAAGAAACTCCTTACTTCTCGGCGTGTACACCTGCTTATCAAAACCTCTTGCAATTGTTCCAGCAAAAAAATCAGCTACCTGAACAATGTTGCTTCCTTTACTATCAACAAAATAAAATTTATATCTATTGAAGAGGTCTGATTGAAAGCTGTTTTTTAGATAGCGCTTAAAGCTCAGCATAAACTCCTTGCTACCATGTTCGTCAGCTGATATTTTAATATTTGGAAATGTATCAATAAGGATATTCAGAATTATTCTAGGTAGGTTTTTATGAAAAACCTCCTTGTAGCGATAACCTTCTGATTTAAGCTTAGCTTTATCTATAACAATATTAAATGACTGAATATCAAGCGTAGCAAGCTGGTTTAATATTTTCAAGCGCCTAGCATGCTTAGAGCCTACACCAGAAGACTTTATTTCTGATTTCTGGAAATAGGATTTTCGAATTTCTTCAACCTTATTACTAATTTGATCAACCTTATCTTCATCTATAATTACAGCAGACAGAATAAAGTGTGAGGACACCCCTTCTTTATCTATTTCTAGATTAGAATTTCCAAATTCATCAATATATGCTAACTGCCTCCCCATTTAAGTCACTTTTTATAATAATTTACAATCAGTGTTAACCTGCAGCATTTTCGCGCAAAACAACCTGAAGTCCACGTGCTTTATATGAATTAGATGTTGCATCATATGCTAAATTAATTTCTTGGATATATTCATATCCTTGTTCTGTTGTGTATACTATACTGAAAATGCCTCCTTGAGCTGGATGTCCGCTGTAAAAGAACTTTACACCCATTATTTGATGGTTTCCTGTGTTGCCCGGAACAATTTTTATGTAGTTATTGAAACCTAGCGTATTAGTATCCAGAAGGTCATAGTTCATTATATTGCTAATTGGGTTGGAATTAGAAATATCTAAAATAACACTCCCTCCTGCGTTATTAGGAATTACTGGATTAATACTGTAATCAATAAAAGGACGCCTTGATAATTTATCCCTTTTCAAGGCCTGTTCATTTGCTAACTTCAGCTCCGCTGCGATTCCTGCCAGCTTGGCAATTTGAGTTTCTTTTTGCTCATCTTTTTTGAAGAGCTTTTTTATAGAAAGAAATGTATAGACAAGGGTAAAAACCACCCCAGCAAGAGTCACAATAGCTATGGTATAATCAAAACCGTCCTTGCCTGGCGTTTCAACCTCTATCCTTTCTTCAGGAAGTTCCAAGGTTTGAGTGCCACCAAGTTTTATTTTGATAGTATCCTGATGGTTTATAATGGTGTCTTTTAACATCCCATTTTCATCCTCCCTTATTACAATTATCTTTTCACCCATATGCTAAAATTTTATCCTAACTTTTCCTGTTAACAACTGCTGCATCAATCCTTTCTTTTGGCTCTGTAAATTTTTTAGCTCTTCATCTAGTAGATTTATTTCATTTTCCATTTTGGTCAGAACTTCCGCAATTGCATTTTGTTCTACAATAGATGGTAAAGGGATTTTCACTTTAAATAGGTCTTTAGGATGTATTCTTTTTGACCCTGTTCCTGTAGAAATGTTCTCCAGCCTTTTGTAGAATGACTCTCGTGAAATAAATAGAAGAAACCATTTAGGGTTTACTTTATCAGTAAAATCAAACGCAGGAATATCTTGCGAGCTTTCATAACCATCCAGTTCTTCAGGAATAATCCCAGCCGCTCCCTTGTGTAGATTCTGCTTGCCGTAAACAAACTGCCCTGCTTTACGAACATAGAATGTGGTTGAATCCTTGCTCTCCGTGCCCCTGAACTCCCGCTTTTCAATACCTTTGACCTTAAGGCGAACTTTTAACCTTCGATTTGGGTCAGATTCTGATGTTTGAATCCTGCTTTCCTCCAACAAATCTCCGATCAGAGCCGTTTTCCATGTATTCTTATAATTCTCCAACCTTTTCTTTCCCGTCAACAACTGCTGCATCAACCCTTTTTTGAGCTGTTGCTTCTTTTCAATTAGCTGAAGTGTTTTCTCAATGGCTATATCCCACGTTGAGAGAATGGAAGCTATTTTTTGTTGTTCTTCTAACGGTGGATAAGCTAGCTTTATTGATAGAACATCTGATTTTGTAATGTTCTTCATACTATTACTGGTTCCAGTGGCTAATCTCTTCGTTTTGGACTTAAAATAATGTGATTGGAAAGCATACGATAGCCATTTAACATCAAGTTTTGCCTTTTCCTTGAATTTAGTCATCCACAACCTGTCTGGGAGGAACAAATGCTTGTAATCCTTTGGGACATAAGCGTTTTCACCCACCAATTCAGGTGTATTCATTCGGCTAATCAAAATTGTATTTGAATACAGCCTTGTTTTAACCCGATTATGTTCTGAGGCCAATACCAGTTTATTTTGTTCAGGCTGAAATCTACCTCCATAAACGCAGCTGGTTTTTAACACTCCCATTTCACCACTATCAGCAACCTCATCAGTTGAGTTTACAGATACTCCAGCTATTAGCTTTTCGACAACAAAACCAACTGGTTGTACCGTCCAACTCTTTGGAATCCAACCAAGTTTGGTCTCTTTGTATTCATTGTTATTTTTTAAATCTGTTTCACTCATGCCGCAACAACTTTTTTACTCAATATCCAATCTTCAATTTGCGACATAAACTTTTCGTATAGGTCGTAATCCGAATTGTGAATAGGGTCAATATTTTTAATATCAAACTGCTCCCAACTATTCCAGAAATCAGTCACAATCATAAAAAGGTCATTATCCTTTTTCTTCAATAATCTAAGGTGCTTTTTGTAATCATTATCGCAGTGGTCGGCATAAATAGAAACTAAATGTCCAATAAAGTAATTTATTCCAGTTGTGGTATAGCGTCCATTGATTTTCATAAATGTCGTTCGAATGGAAGCAACAGAACACTGCTTTTCACCTCCATTTTTAATGAATTTTTCAGGAGAGTAGCCCATTGACTTGTACATTGGATACATTTTGTGATGATCCATGCAATTGCCAATATGGTCACAAAGAGTTTTATTAAAGACCCGTGAAAGAGGGGGATCTGATTTATAAGAAAGTAGTAAATGATTAGCCGATAGATAATTGAATTTATTCAACCACACATGGAGCAATTCATGAACAATGGTTTCTACCGTTACTAATTTAGGGTTGTATGAGATTACTGCTAATTTATTTTGTGTGAATGTTTCGGCATAATTCCTAGTCCACTTTTTGAATTGAATATCATAAGTTGTTTCCAACTCGTTGAGTAGATCTATACAATTTGAATCTAATATGTCATTTAGCTCTTCTGTCAACATCAAAATCCCAATTCGTCTAAATAAATATCCATTTGTTCTCTTACTTGTGAGAGCTCATCTTCCAGTTCTTTGATTTCACCTCTTAACGCGGAGACATCAATTTCTTCTTCCTCCTCAAAAGTGTCCACGTAGCGCGGAATATTCAGATTGAACTCATTCTCCTTAAGCTCATCAAACGACACAACTTGGCTATACTTATCAATTGTTTTAAACTCTTTGTAGGTTTCCACTATCTTTTTGAGGTCTTCTTCTCGCAAACGGTTTTGCTTTTTGCCCTCTGCATACTCACTACTGGCATCAATAAAGAGGACATCATTGGTTTGCTTACCGCGATTGAATATCAGAATGGCTGCCGGAATTCCCGTACCAAAAAACAACTGTGCTGGAAGACCAATAACTGCCTCAAGCAGGTTTTCTTCAATCAGTTTTTGTCTAATCCTCCCTTCACTGCTCCCTCTAAATAGTACACCGTGAGGAACAATGACGCCTACCTTACCAGTTCCTTCAACCGAGCTCTCAATCATGTGCGTAATAAAAGCGTAATCAGCTTTACTTTTGGGTGGAGCTCCACGCCAAAACCTGTTGTATCGGTCGTTCTCAGCATTCTCAGCTCCCCATTTATCCAGTGAAAAAGGAGGATTCGCTACAACCCGGTCAAATTTCATGAGATGGTCACCTTCTGTTAGTTTAGGGTTATTCAAGGTGTCTCCCCATTCAATTTGGGCGTTATCTAGCTCGTGCAAGAACATGTTCATCTTACACAATGCCCATGTACTACCATTGCTTTCTTGTCCATAAACAGAGAAATTTGTTGAATCAATTTCACGAGCCACCTTAATCAACAGGGAGCCGGAACCACAGGCGGGGTCATAAATACGCATGCCTTCTTCGGGCTCTAATAATCGCGCAAGCAATTCGCTTACTTCAGCTGGGGTGTAAAACTCCCCGCCACGTTTACCAGCATCACTGGCAAAATGCGAAATCAGGTATTCATAGGTATTACCAATGATGTCTTGATTACCAACATGTGAGGGTCTGAAATCCAACTTTTCATTGGAGAAATCTTCTATCAGGTTTTTCAACCTTCGAGCTCTGTCTTTGGTCTCTCCTAGGTTAGACTCACTATTAAAATCAATGTTCCTGAATACACCATCCAATTTCCCTTTGTTCGCTTCTTCTATTGCGTCAAGGGCTTTATTGATAATCTCGCCAATATTGCTTTCACCACGTTGCTCATAAATGTCGTAATAGGTGCATCCGTCAGGAATGATAAAACGCTCTCTGCTCATGGCACGGTTTACACGTTGGTCGTCACCATCATACTTTTTCTCATACTGCTCTTTCTTATCCTTCCATACATCTGAAATGTATTTAAGAAACAAGAACACGAGAATGTAATTCTTGTACTCTGCAGGATCTACAACACCTCTAAAGGTGTCGCAAGCATTCCAAGCGAGTTGATTGATTTCTTGTTGTGTTACTTTGCTCATATGTTCTAATTAATTCCTTTTCCTATTTTTTCTTCAGATTCACTTTCTTCATAATCTGCCCATTTACATTTTGCTTCCAAGAAAGACCTCAGCTCATTGATATCTAGCTCATTCTCCTTGAAATCTTTAGGGTGTATAACTATTTTTAACTTGCTACAGAATTTATCGGAGGAGCAAGCAACAATAAACGACCTGATGATTTCTTGAATAATTTCGAATTGAGTTTCTTTTAGTCTTGAAAACCCGGAACCAACGACTGGGATAATTAGGTCATTCATGCCGCCTCTATCTATGATATGACTCCACATTCGAGGAAGAGCAGCTAATATGTTTTCAAAATTTGAATTTGCCGTTCCATGAGCGTTCATATGGGCAATTGCCACCATATAAGCCTCACCTTTTTGATTTGGTAGAAGCTTGACTGTAGAACCAATATCGTAGCGTAAACTTTTGCCTTTTCTGTCACCTTCGAGTTGTTCCCCCTGACCAAATTGTGCTAATTCGGCTTCAATATCAGCATCAAGATGTTGCAATGTTTTATAGTATTTGGAGCTGTATTGTCCTTGAATGCTATTTGGACTAATAATGTCTTTAGTCTTATCTGTATCAGTATCAAATGTTGTATTAGTCGGTATGATAAAAGTGCCTGCCTCTCTGAAAATATCACCAATAACAATTTCGACCTTTACATCTCTACTCCTTAACCTACATGAGAATCGAATCTTAGGCCATACACGAAATATTGCAATAACGACACTTGTTAAAAGTAAAACCCACCAATAATCCTGATATACCTCTTTTAGGTTTCCTGATTTATCTAAAAACGAGGATGCTTTGATTACCAACCAAAGAGAACCAAATGACAAGAAAATGGTTCTAAGAAACCTCCAAAAGCTTCCCCAGGTCAATGCGGTATTAACCCAATAATACCAACCAACAAATATTCTATGCCATAGCCTTCTTAACATTAGCTGATATTTAATTTTTTATAAATTGAATCTTGATAATAATAGGGTCCAACATCTTCATCCTTTCCAGAAGCCTTGATATTCTTGTGTTGATCTGGCCAATTTTTTAACGCGTATTTAAGGATTTTCTGGTTGAAGCTAATATGCATAACCAACTCGTCACGTATAATTGGTGGACATCTTTTTGTATCTAAACTTTTTTTACCATTAAGATTGACAGCAATTATTGGAATACCTTGTTTAACTGCTTGCGCCATTTCCCAGCGGACAAACTTGAATAAGTGCCTTGTACTTTGCCCTATTAGCACAACTAAAACCTTTGATCGTTTTATCCTTTCGGTCAACTGTCTTTTTATTGACTCTTCCTTACTTGAGTCCCTAGCGGTATTGATGTCATGAGCGTCTATAAAATTGAATTCTTTAAAGAAGCTGTTATTGTTTGCTTTCCAAGCCTTCATCAGATTGTAGTACTGCATATCATTGTCACCATCAAAACAGATGTATGTCTTAGTCCTATATGGCTTTACTTTAAGTTGTCTCATATTATAGATTCATTATTAATTTTTCTCTTTTTTCCTTAATCATTTCTGCTATCCGCTGTTCATCTCTCAGCAAATAATGCAGCACAATCAATTTGTCTTGTCGTTCCTTTGAAGGGATTTCTACCTCCAATTGATCGAACACCTTTTTGCTAATCGTTTTTATAGTCGCCGTCTTCACGTTTCTTTCAAAGTATCGGACAGCATGAGAAGACATCAAGTACCAAGCAAGATATCTTGGTAGGACTTCCTTTTTCTTTAATCGCATTACAAAGAAAGTGGCAGACGCTACGACTCTAATGTCGCTTCTCATCCAAACGACTGCGTAATTTCGCGAACCTTTGGCCGCAAAAAGTACATCACCTTTTTGCAACCAATCCTTTTCACCACAATCTTCTTCTGGCACATAGGTAACCCCTGTTTCATCCAGCTCTCCGAACTCATCAAAATCCTTGCCCTGCAAACACGGGATTGTCCCATTTTGCGCAGACCGAGCGTTGATTCCAAATCGAATCTCTGCTAGTTCTTTTATTTGAAAATATTTTTTCATTCGCTATACAATGACGTAAATATACAAAATAGGTTGCTTATTGCAATAAATTATTTTTCATAACGAATGAAATATTTTATAAAGGGTTAAATTTTTTTAGACCTTTAGTAACTCAAAAGGCTCTACTTCCAGCGCCTTTGCCAAAGCATTCACGGTAGAAATAGTAGAATTCACCTCACCTCTTTCAATCAGTCCAACCTGATTTTTACCCACCTCAGCTTCTAACCCTAGCTGTTCTTGACTCATCCCTTTTGATTTACGTAGCTTTTTCACTCGTTCTCCAAAGTTCTTTATAAATATTTCATCTCTCGTATTATTCACGAGACAATGATTCCACAAAATATCTTGCTAAATCAACCCTATATATAGGGTATTTTCTTAATTTTGCTTATCAATGGAGTTAAATGCCAAATATTATTTGGGTGTTGATGTAGCAGGATCAAAGAACACGTGGTTTACCATAATTAAACATTCAAACGGAAAACTCCATCTACTCCAACCGCCAGACATAACATCATTCAATGCTCTCCTAGATATAGGTAATAAACTTGGTGGGTTCCATGCAATAGCTATTGACGCTCCTTTATCAGAGGATGTTGTTTCTGAATCAGGAATGAGACCTTGTGAAAAAGCACTAAGGATAGAGCTTGAAAATGGAGGTAATCCAAATTGGATAATGTCCCAAAACAGTATGATGGCTGTTCCTACCAGAGGTCGCAGTATTGCGTCATTACTAGCCCTTTATTCAGGTACAATCATTGAAACACACCCCACAGTTTGTTTGCACAGGACTTTAGGCAATATCCCAAGTTACAAGAAGGCTTCTGGGAATAATGATATTCACTCCTTGGTTTTGAGATGGTTAGATTCTACAAACTTGATCATTGACACAGAACCAGATTGGTTTGAGAAAGACGGCAGTTTAGATTCTCTCGTGTGCGCATGCGTGTCCTTTTTATACATTCAAAGTCCTGATTCACTAGAAAACCTTTCTCTCAAAGATTTAGCGGATTCAGGAGCATTCAAAATGAGAGGACACCATCCATTTATCATAACTAAAAAACCCTATATATAGGTTTTTTTGGCACGATCTTTGTGATGGTATTAACTCTAAAAATCTCAATATGAAACAGTTAGCTTTCGCTTCAATTTTCATGATCGTTGGAGCAGTAAATTTATTCTCGCAATCAACAGAAACAGTAAAGAACTACTTTGATGTGTACAAAACACAGTTGTCTGAGAAATACACTGTTATCTCAGGAACGAATACAATGCATGGCCTCTATCAATCGTACAACCAGAATGGTGACATCATCAAAACAGTTAATTATAAAAATGGTAAAAGACATGGTTCAGTTAAACACTACAACAGCGTAACGCTTGACTTGGAATACTCGGGAACATTCTACGAAGGTGAACCTGTTGAAGAAACAGGGTATTTCAGGGAAGGTCAAAAGAAATTCTACAAGAAAGCAGATGGTGTTTGGAAGATTTGGTATGAATCCGGACAACTAGCAGTAGAAGCCTATATTGCGAAAGGGAGATGGGCAGCAGGGAATGACTACAGTCCAAAATTGATGGACTATTATATGGTGGACGCTTCTGGTGACTTAATCTACCCGAAAACAGTAAAATTCTTCCATGAGAACGGGAGTATTGCCGCAGAAAATTTGTTCGGGGTAGATGGTCTTTCAGGTTCATACGTTAGTTATGACATAGATGGCAGTGTTATTTACAAAAGAGAAAAACAAGGAGACAAGGGATACACTGAAACCTACTTTCAAAATAATTCTCCATTAGTATCCAGGTCTCTATTATTAATCCCTTCAAAAGAAGAATATAGTCCTTTTGAGTCTTTGCTAGACGGTGAATATGTCATTTACAATTCAACAGAAGAAAAAGCGGGTGGAGGTACTTATGTAAACGGAAAACGTGAGGGACAATGGAGATATTTTCTTGATGAGAAGGGAAACCTTTGTAGCCTACTAGATGAAAATGGTGAACGATTTTTGGTTTATGGTGAACCACACTATTATAGGACAGTCCAATACAAAAATGGCATTCCAGAAAAAGTAGTTGTTTACACCATTCAAAATGAAAAGACATGGGAAGGCAGTATGCTAACTGATTTTCCAGACAAATTACATGGAGAGTGTAAGACCTATCAAAACAACAAAGTAATTGCCATCAACAACTACAATTCTGGGATTGAACATGGAGAACAAAGTTACTTTTATCCTTCTGGTAAGCTTAAGATCAGAAAAACACAAAACAACGGAAAATCCATAAAAGTTGAAGCTTGGTTTGAATCAGGTCAACAGTCTCAGCTCGTTGTTTACAGAGATGATGACAATGTATATGAGAGTCAACTGTGGTACGAAAACGGGAACATCAAGGAATCTGGCCTATTGTCAGGAGACAGTCCTGATAAAAAGATTGGTATTTGGAAGTTTTATTCCGAAAACGGTGACCTTATAGAGGTTAAGGAATATAACCAGTACGGCTCCGTAATTAAGACCTATGATGGACAAGACTACCTTAAGCAAGAGGAACAAAAACTAAAGCAAGAACAGGAAAAAGCGGAAAGAGAAGAGCACAATAAAAAGATGCGTCAATACGACAACAACATCTATGTCATCTATGGTAAAAAGGTTGCTTCATCCCCAAGGAAAGGTGGTCTCAAAGATCAAGTGGAAGAAGCCTATGTTGAAATCGTGCAACCTGATATTCCAATCACAAAAATCAAAAAGAAAAGACTATACAAAGCTTATGAAATTCTTTTTGAGCATTTAGAGGACATCAGTAAAACAGTTGATAGTGATTTGGATGCTGCTATATCAGCAACTGATGCTATGGTCTCATTATGTAACAAAATGCTTCAGCTCATAAATGAAGATACTGACGAGTTGGAGGATAAACTTAAGAAGGAAAAAGACCCTTTAGTTATTGCTGAGTTGTTAGAGATAAAGATTTAGGTAAACACGTTTTTGTAGAATGTCGATAAATCAATTCGCAGAATATTGGGGCATCATTGAAAAAGGAGAAGAGGTCATTTCTTACCAAATGATTGAAGATATGACCCGTATTCGGGAAGGATTGGAAAAAGAGGTGCTTGGAGTCTTCTTTTTTAATCGTGGATGTTATGACACAGCCTTTGATATTTTTAAGAGCCTTACTACAAGAGATAACGTTCAAGAACTTGTAAAAACCTGTGAACATAGACTTTATCCAAAAGAAGCCATTAAAGATCTGCCAAAACTCGACCTTGATAAAATTCGCCCGGGATTAAAAGAGCATCTTTCATTAGGAGAAAAGTCACCACTAGGTGAAGCACGTAATGGTTGGTTAAAACAGGGAGAGTGGAGTATTTACTCACTATCAGGAAACAAGGTCATTGATAGGCTCCAAGCAGTAAGTCCATTTCATAATGGTATGGCCAAAGTGAAGTTAAATAATGGAGAAACAGTCGTAATTAATCGACATGGCAAAACCCTTAAGATTACTAAGAATGGAAATTAAAAGATTTACAACAATAGACGAGCAGTTTGAGGCCGGGAAACAGGCATTTATGGAAAAAGATTTTCAAGAAGCTTGCAAACTGTTAAGGTTAGCCCTAGGAAACATCCAAGAGCCGACCCATAACAACGACATCATCTATTGGCTTGAAAAAGCAGAGCTGTGCAGAAAGCATTTTGAAGCTGCCTGTTTTTATCAGGAGCTTGAATTTTATGAAGAGTCATACGAGCACATGAAAGAACTCTATCCATTCGTTGAAGAGATGAGCTGGCCTTGGCATAATGTAGAAGGACAGATATACATTCTTAAAAAAGATATCTCTGGAAAATATGGGTATCAGAACAAAGATGGTGTTTGGAAAATAGACCCCCTTTTTGAAAAGGCATATCTTTTTAGAGAAGGCCATGCTCGTGTAAATATAAATGGTAAAATTGGGTTTATCGACAGAAAAGGTGTTCAGGTCGTAAAACCCATATATGAAGAAGCAGATGACTTTGAAAATGGATTGGCTTTGGTAAAAAGAGACGGACAGAGCTTCATGATAAATCGCTTAGGTGTAGAACTTGAACAGGTGGAGGTTGAGATAAATGGATAGGTCATATTCTTACAACAAGCGAATAAAGCTTATTGCAAAACAAGATCTAGAGAGCGTTGTTCCGGCATATCCAGAGTCAATTAGTACTAAGTATTCATTTCTTGATGAACAAGAGCTGATTTGCCCCACGGGAATAACCTTGGTTTCTTCTCAGATTCTTCCCGGAGAGGACTTCTACTATAATTTGATCACCAATTGTTCTGAGTCGGTATCACCGCTTAGGGCATGCGTTATCTCATATAGGCGTTCATTTGAACACATATGCAATAAGCTTCTAGCAATTCAAACTGGAGCCCTTTTAGAAGGAAGGCCACAACGATTGTCTTTTTGTGAAACGAGCAAAAAGAAGCTTAATGACGTACTAGATTCTGACAATATTCAAATTAACGCTGCCCCACCTTTAAGAATTGATGACCTAATCACGTATATGGGTCACGAGCTAAAAGAGTGGACGGGTATCTATTTTATTGATAGACTAAACTCCTTTATTTATGAAACGGAGGAAGAAGTGCTTGAGAAGTTGTATCGATTTTCGACTCAAAATCAAAGACCCGTTGTAATCTATCGCCAGACTGAATCGGAAGAGGGAGAAAAAGACAAGGAACACTCAATTACTTTTCTTGCCAGTCAGCTATTAAAAACAGTTACCAATCACATCATTTACGTGGGTTGGCAGAATGAAAACACACAGAATGGAATCTCCATCTATGTGGAGAGCAATAAAGATATAGGCCTTTCAGATATCCATAGTTTGGAATGGAATTATTTGAATGGTAAGATGATAGAGGAATTAAAACAATAGGTGGTGCGGCTAACATATTCCTCACCACCTATCTTAAAGCTTTATTTCTAATGATGCCCTGGCTCCCATATTAGTCTCACAAATGAACTTAGTCGTTCATTTTCTCTGCTCACAGGAATTCCAGCAACGATTCCAATCATGATGTTGTCTGCAATTCCAAGACGCATCTGAGGTCTTATGGTCATGTCAAAATCTCCTTCACTGAGGGTCTTGTTTAACTCCACTCCTATGAAATTTCTCGTACCAGAAATCATGTAATGAAAACTCGTGTTGATATCAAAAGAAGTATGTACCTCATTTATCCTAAACTCATGCTCAATCATTGGACCAGTATAAATCAAAGAGTGAAAATTATTCCCCCACCTCTTAGCCACAACAAGAAATGGATTGTAAACATTTCCTTTAATGAAAGGCTTACCGAAATTCCTAAAATCTGAAAGTTCGAACTCATTGATATAACCAATCGCCATTGAAGTAGCGATTTTTTCGTTCACAAAAAATGACCATTGAGCAGCTGCCTTTATGCTATTCAACCTATCCGAAGGAATAGAATCTTTTGGCGTCCCATTTATTGGTGAGTAAAACGTAAAAGGTAACTCTACCTCTAGACCCAGCCTATTAACTGGAGCCCATTCGTATTCAATTAGGGCTTCATAAGAATCAAACTTTAAGTTGTCTGTCAACCCCAAGCCGAGGTTCCATTCTTTCTCGCCTTTTCGAGCACCTAAATCTCGAATCAAATCAATGTAGAGTGGTTCTGCGTGTAAAACCTTATCAGGTTCTTGATGGTCTTCTATTTGTTGGATATAAATACTATCCTTTTCTTCATTTGTTATTTGAGCATATCCTGATGTAGCGCAGACCATAGCGACAGCAGTTACTCGTAAGTATATTGTGTTCATGTTGATTTATTTAAGAATGAAAAATTTCTAGCCATGATCGAACACAGCTAGAATTAATGTCACTTTATCAAATCAACATTTGGGTGGGGGTGTGTCAGGTCTGATTGACAATGTTATAAGTCTGTCAACAAAATCCGGGAACTTTTGCTTTGTCGATTCTTCGCAATACCTTTTAAAATTGGAATCCACCTTATACTGAGAGAAGTAATCCAACTTAACATTAGATTTTTTGTTGTGGTCTTCTGTATCATGGTCGTCATATTCCACAAATGCATTCTCATAACCTAAAAACTGTTCAACGACTAATTCTATAATACTTTCTTGGTCATTGATTGTAAGATCTTCTGGGATATATTCTGGGTTAGGGTCAGCTGTATCAACACTTGTGTTTATAAAATAGAAAGCCATTAAACCCCATATGAGCTTTGAAAAAAAGCTATTTCGAATCAGTTCAAACACAACGACAAAAATACAAGCAATTCATTTTATTTCATGTTATCCATTTATTAACATGTGGGGGAGTTAACTTATTTTAAATCGATTTATTGTGTTAAAAGTAATCTTCCAACCTTTATTTCCTGATGTCAATTATGCCAACTCTGCCAATGTGCCACCGGGTATCTTCTACGCTATTCTACTACGAATTTCCTACGATAAGATATCGCCAGCAAATGTAAAGCACTTACCAAACAAAACATTTGGAAATCAATTTTGTACCCTTGACTGGGGTTGAAGTCTTTCGGGAATATTATGTTAACTTTGTCATCAAGTTTTAAGCATGAAACTGAAACAGCGAACAGATATTGAATTTAAGCGAATTCATACAATTATTCCCTTTAAGGGCTTCAAACCTAGCATGGTTATTTGGAGCAGGCACGTCTGTTTCTGCAGGATTGCCAACGGCGTATGATTTAGTATGGGATTTCAAAAGACGCATTTATTGTGCTGAACAGAATTACGAATTACGTTTGTTTGAAAATCTTTCCGATTCCGGACTAAGAAATCAGATTCAAAGTTACTTTGATGGAAAACAAGACTACCCAAAAAAAGACAGTCCTGAGGAATACTCTTTTTATTTCAATAAGGCGTTTGTAACTCCCTCTGCAAGAAGAGAATACATAGAAAGCCTTCTTTCAGGTGTAAAATTGTCTTATGGTCATAAAGTGTTAGGAGCATTTATGAAACTTGGTTATGCCCCGCTAATATTTACGACCAATTTTGATAAAGCATTTGAGAATGCCGCAATAGAATTTTTTAAGAGTTCAGAAGGATGGTTTTGTACAGACATAGACAATGCTGAGTCAGGATTAAAATATTTCCAATCGAATAACTCTCCCTTAATTGTAAAGCTTCATGGCGACTACTATTCTGAAAAGCTTAAAAACACATCCGAAGAATTACAAAATCAGGATAGTAAGTTAAGAGGAATACTTTCAGGTACTAGTCTTAATAAGGGATTAGCTGTTATGGGGTACAGTGGTCGAGATGACTCCATAATGGAAACCTTAAGAGAAGGACTAAATAAAGAAAACCCCTATCCACATGGAATTTTTTGGTTCATACGATCAGGAGAAAAACCACTTCAGGGTGTAGAGGATTTTTTAAATGAAGCAAAAGAGAAAAATGTTGAAACAAACCTTATAGAAATTGAGACCTTCGATACAGCTTGGGGTGATTTCATTAAAGGGTTTAGTTCCATACCTGACGAAATTAGAGATCAATTAAATGAAAACTATTATCGATTTGATAATAGACCCTTGCCCAGCAAAGGAACAAAGCTTCCGTTATTAAGGCTTAATGCTTTAGAGATTGAAAAATTCCCAGCAACTGCTAGGATATACAAATGTGAGATAGGAGGGATAAAAGAGGTCAAATCTAAAATCAAAGAGAAACAAGCGAATATAGTAGCTATTAGAAAGCGTCAAGGAGTAGTTGGATTTGGTTCAGACTCAGAGTTTAAACGAGTTTTTGGGGAGAATAATGAAATGGATGTATTCAATATTCCTGATAAACATCTGAGATATGATGATTCAACATTAAAAAGTCTTTTAATTGAGGCTCTTGCAAAAGCAATTTGTAATCAACTAGACCTTAAGTACACTTACAGAAGAGGCCAACATTCAATACTAATCAATCCTAAAAAGAGAGATTCCGATGATTATAAAGTTCTAAGTGACTCAATAGGAGGGGTTTTTGGAGATATTCCCAGTTCCAATTTAAAATGGGCAGCAGGAATTGGACTTTCAATTCAGTATAAACTTAATAGAGCACATTTGATATTATCACCAACTATAATTGCAACTAAACCAAAAGATAGCGAAGCAGCTAAACATATCGCACCATTTGTTAAAGAAAAAATGGCAACGTGGTACAACAACAAGTATAATCGTATTCTTGACGCTTGGTTAGATGTAATCTTTGGTAAAAACCAGCAACTGAATATTTCTCTTTTCAACAATGATGAAGATGGGATAAACGCTCATTTTCAAATCAATAAACAAACGAACTATATTAAATTCAGTTAATGGAGTTTCCAGGATATCATATTGTACCAGAACCACAGCTCTCATTCGATGCAATGACACCTAAGGCTAGTCACATTCATCCTTTACAGGGATTGAAAGATTTTGGTCCACACAGTTGTAACTTAATGCCTGTTGACGAAATCAGAGTTGCTGCTATATATCCGAAAGGAACACGCCACATTTTAGAAGGACTATTTAAAGAATTTACTCAATCTCACAATCCAAGAGAAAGAAAAAGATATTTACCCGATTACACAGGGTTTGAGACCATATTTAAATCTAAAATCAGCCTAACATCATCTAATATTTGTGTTGAGTTAGAAGGCGTTGAATTTTCAGAAAATAAGAGTCCATACATAACCTTAAGCGAAGAAATCAGTAACGCTTTGAGAACCATGTCCCAAAGAAAACAAGATTTCGATGTCCTCGCTATCTACTTACCTGAATCATGGGCTCCCGCATTTGTAGATGTCGATTCCGGATTTGATTTGCATGATTACATAAAGGGAACAACGGCTATGATGAATATTCCTACCCAAATATTAAGGGAAGATAGCGTTATCAGTTACAAATGTAGATGCAGCGTTATGTGGAGACTTTCAATTGCATTTTATGTAAAAGGAGGCGGTGTACCATGGAAATTATCTTCAATTGATCAAGAGACAGCATTTATTGGACTAAGTTATTCTTCTAGGTTAAATAAAAATACAGGCCAATTTGATTTCATAACTTGTTGCAGTCAGGTTTTCGATGCTGATGGAACAGGAATGGAATTTATAGCTTATGATGCTTCAGAAATTGAATCGAGAATAGGAGACAATCCATTTTTAACAAGAGCAGAAATGCGCAAGGTGATTGCGAAAAGTTTGCAGTTATATCAAAGAAGACATGCAGGACGACAACCAAAAAGGTTGATAGTTCACAAAACAAGTCATTTCAAAACACAGGAAATAGATGGTGCGTTTGATGCAGTTAATACAAATATGGAACTAGAGCTGCTTCAAATTGTTCAAGATCAACCATGGACAGCAACCCAACATGTAAACTACGGTAATGGGTGGTCTGTTCCCGGATACCCAGTTAAAAGAGGAATTTACGCTCAGATTGACCAACAAGAGGTTTTATTATGGACACAGGGTCAAGTAAAACTTGGTGATAAAAACAACTTTTACAAAGAAGGAAAGGGCATCCCCTCTCCATTGCTAATTAGAAGATTTGCAGGTAAAGGAGGCTGGGATAAGAATTGTCAAGCTATTTTGGGGCTTACGAAAATGAATTGGAATCATGATGGGATTTATGACCGATTACCCGTGACTCTTGGATATGCTTCTGTATTAGCCAAAACAATTAAAAAGATGAACGAACTTACCAATAAGCCCTACGAATTTAGATTCTTCATGTAGAAAAAAGCTGGCATAAGGCTTGTTAGATTTTCAACAACGATCTTTGACAGTTACATCATTGGATATCAAGGCTTAGTATTCACCTCATCTTCCCCTACGAAATCCCTACGAGGCTAAAAAAGAAAAACCCTCAAAATCCGCGTTAGCTAAGATAATTGAGGGTTTTCTTTGTACCCGGGGCGGGAATCGAACCCGCACTCCCGAAAGAATTGGATTTTGAATCCAACGCGTCTACCAGTTCCGCCACCCGGGCATTATTTGGGGACTGCAAATTTATTCAAATATCACTTATCAGCAATGGTAAAAGGAATTATTTTTTGATCTCATTTAGATTTGAAGTAATTAGTTCCTCAATTTTACTCTTGGATTTGTAAGATTTCAGTTTATTTTCAAATCGGACTGCCGAACCTCTGTCTTCTGTGGTCAAGTAAAAAACAAGCGCCCAAGGTCGATAGTGCTTGGTTGATCGCACATAGCCACTGTTGTGACGTTTAATTCGATCTATGATATTATTTGTTTGACCGATGTAGTATCGGTCGAATTCATTACTGTATAGGATGTATACTGAATAACTCATCCGATTT
>CAYFJL010000016.1:0-32187 GCA_964343335.1 uncultured Polaribacter sp.
AAAACCCCTAAATTATGATTAACAAAGGCTTATCAGAAAAGCACCAATCAGTGTTGAATGCACTAGGTGACAAACATCTTTCTAGTTTTGAATTGTTTAAAAAGGTTGATAATATCTCTATTATCTTATCATTGTATTCTGTGATCGATGATTTAAGTACTATGGGATTGTTAAACAGTTATAAAAAACAAAACGAGAGATACCACTACATCAATAATTAAAAGGTATATACCTTTATATTTATTAGAGTAGGCAAGGGAAACCTTGCCTTTTTTTATGCTTTAATTCTACTATCTTTAAGGTGAATTAATTATAGAATGTGCTTTCATATCCATAGTATTCTAAACAAAAAGCCCAAATCTTTCGTCGAAGATTTATTTAGTGCTCAATTTCAGGAAGATGCTCCTTCGTCATATCATCATGTCAATGGATTTCAACATCCACAGCTTATGGTAATTACGCAAGAGGAGCCTAATTTGATACAAAAAGCTACATGGTCCATTGCTCCGCCCAATTATTTTGATTTACCTGATTATTGGAAAACGAAGGGTGGAAGTACGTTAAACACACGAGATGATAGTTTGTTTTCTGAAAGAGCTGCGGGTTGGAAAAGTGAAGCTGCCCTGCAAAGAAAATGTTTAGTATTGGTCTCTGGTTATTTTGAACCTCATAAAGTAGCCAATGTAAGCTATCCCTACTTGCTACACCGTCGCGACTTTGAGTTATTCGGATTGGTAGGAATTTATACCAAGCAAAAAGATAATTCATTAACATTTAGTGTTTTAACAACAAAGGCAGATGATTTACTATCGAGAGTTCATAATGCTGCCAAAAGAATGCCGATGTCCGTGCTTCCTGAAGATAAAGATTCGATTTTCTCAATTACTACCGAGGAACACTTGAAAAAAGAGTTTCAAATTGGTTATTCCGTTCCCCTAGAGGCAAAACCGGTCCATAGAGATATTTTGAATTCTAGAATCGATACCAATGCTGAAAGATATTTGACCGATATATTTCACCCTATTTTCACAGATTTTTGACTTTTCAAATAATCCCTATATTTATAGTGATTCATGAAAACAGGTAACAAAGTCTTTCTGTTCCTTTTAATCATCATTCTTACGGCATGTAGGGGTGAAAAATCTGCCGAATTGGATGAATATGGTAATCCCATTAATCCTTTCCTTGTAAATTCTAGCGATCGCGATTTTGAAGACATCAAAAAAGATGGAGTTCTTAAAGTCTTAATCGTATACAGTAGCACCAGTTACTTTTTGTACAAAGGTCAACCGATGGGCTTTGAATACGAGCTAATCAAATGGTTTGCAGATGACCTGAATCTTAAATTGGAGTTGGTTGTTTCAGACGATTTGGATTCTCAGTTTGAGGTTCTCAATAGGGGAGATGTAGATATTATAGCTCACGGAATGACTATTACCAACCAACGAAAATGGGAAGTAGATTTTACGGAATATCTCTATTTAACCAAGCAGGTGTTGGTGCAAAAAAAGCCTGATAACTATCTAAAATTGAATTGGAAAACACTAGAGGATGCTTTAATTCAAGATAATATTGAATTAATTAATGATACTGTTTCAGTTCGTAAGAACTCCGCCTATTTTGAGCGTATTCTAAGTTTGGAAAACGAAATTGGAGGAAAAATTTATATTGATACACTGAGTAGTAAATTAAGCGATGGAGAAATTGTAAACTTGGTTGCTGAAGGAAAGATTAAATACACAATTGTTGATGAGAATATCGCCAAAATAAATGCTTCTAACAGGCCCATTTTAGACATTAGTGTTCCAATATCATTTTCTCAACGCATTGCTTGGGTGACACGTAAAAAAGCTAAAAATCTCCAGGAAGTTGTGAATGCTTGGATTTTGAAGAACCGTAAGAAGAAACGCTACAACGTCATTTACAACAAGTATTTCAAGAATAAATACTCTTACAAGAAAAGGGAACGAAGCGATTATTACAGCTTGAAAAACAACCAAATTAGTCAATATGACGACTTGATTAAAAGGTATGCCGAGAAATTGAATTGGGATTGGCGATTGTTAGCTGCATTGATTTTCCAGGAATCACATTTTGATCCGAAGGCAAATTCATGGGCAGGAGCCAAGGGGTTGATGCAGGTCATGCCTGCCACTGCTGAAGAATTGAACATTCAAGACTTATCGGATCCGAAGGAAAGTATTCGAGGAGGAACAGCATATTTAAAACAGATGTATGATGAATTTGAAAGTATTTCAGATTCAATAACTCGGATAAAATTTGCGATGGCTGCCTATAACTGCGGATTGGGCCATGTGATTGATGCCCAACGCTTAGCTGAAGAAAACAACCTAAAACCGGATGTTTGGGAAGAGAATATTGATAAAATGCTATTGGCTCTGCGTTTTCCGAAGAACTACAACAAACCATTTGTTAAATTCGGATATGTAAGAGGTACGGAGCCTGTGAATTACGTGAATGAAATTTTCCAAAGATACGACCAATATCAACAGTTCATCGACTTAGAGCCAGTGGAAGAATAGTAAATCATCCGAAGATCTGAAATTCAAAAGAGGATTGTTCGTATCTTAGAGTCGAAACTAAACAAACCTAACTTATCAATTAATGAAAACAATATCTACTTGTCTTCTACTCGTATTTTTTACTTCAATTTTAACAACAGCGCAAGACCGAATTACAGGAAAATCATGGGCAACGCGTTCTGAAGTATTAGGACAAAACGGAATGGTGGCTACGAGTCATCCATTGGCTACACAAATCGGACTTGATGTCCTGAAAAAAGGAGGAAACGCCATAGATGCAGCCATTGCCGCGAATGCAGCATTGGGTTTAATGGAGCCAACGGGCTGTGGTATCGGAGGTGATCTCTTTGCCATTGTTTGGGATGCAAAGACCAAAAAACTCTACGGATTAAATGCCAGTGGAAGGTCACCCCAGGATCTAAGCCTCGATTATTTTGAAAAGAACAAGATGGAGAAGATTCCGTCTCATGGACCTCTTCCCGTAAGTGTTCCAGGAGCTGTCGATGGATGGTTTGAACTGCACAAAAAATTCGGTTCCAAACCCATGACGGAAATCTTAGCGCCGGCTATCGATTATGCAGAAAATGGATTTCCATTAACGGAGCTTATTGCTTGGTATTTGAATCGGACTGTTCCTTTTTTCAAATCCAAAGGATTTCCAAATATTGTGGATACGTATGAAACCCAAAACGGTGGAAAGCTACCGCAAGAGGGAGAGATTTATAAAAATCCGTATCTAGCGAATACCTACAAAAAAATAGCCCAAGGCGGAAGAGATGCCTTTTACAAAGGAGATATTGCCAAAACCATTGGGAAATTCATCAAAGAGCAAGGCGGATTCTTATCGGCAAAAGACTTAGCGGCCCATAAGTCACAATGGGTAGAACCAGTTTCAGTCAACTACAGGGGTTATGATGTGTGGGAATTACCACCAAACGGCCAAGGAATAGCGGCGCTTCAAATGTTGCAAATTTTAAAAGGTTATGACTTCTCAAAGATTGAGTTTGGTAGTGCTGAACACCTGCATTTGTTTACAGAGGCTAAAAAGTTAGCCTTTGAAGATCGGGCTAAATACTATGCCGACATGGACTTCTTCGATGTTCCTGTGGAAGAATTACTTTCAGAGGAGTATGCCAAAAACCGAAGAGCTCAAATAACAAATAAAGCTGGAACGTATAGAGCTGGACAAATATCTGCTGGTGAAACGATTTACATGACTGTTGCCGACAAAGAAGGAACCATGATTTCCTTGATCCAAAGTAACTATCGCGGAATGGGATCTGGAATGGCGCCACCTAAACTTGGATTCATGCTTCAAGATAGAGGTGAGCTTTTTAGTCTTAAAAGAAATCAAGCAAATACTTTTGAACCGGGAAAACGTCCGTTTCACACGATCATTCCTGCATTTGTTACCAAAGACGGGAAACCTTTTATGAGTTTCGGTGTCATGGGTGGTGACTTTCAGCCGATGGGACATACACAAATCATTATGAATATTGTTGACTTCGGAATGAATTTGCAAGAAGCAGGCGATGCTCCACGCTGGGACCATACTGGAGGTGCAAGCCCGATGGGAAAGACCACTACCAATACAGGAATGATTCGCACTGAATCTGGTATTCCATATTCCACCATCCGAGGTCTCATGGATCGCGGACATAAGATGGGAACCGCAAGAGGGGTTTATGGTGGTTACCAAGCCATTTTGTGGGATGATAAGAACAAAGTTTATCGAGGTGCTTCAGAAAGTCGTAAAGACGGCCAAGCTGCCGGTTATTAATAGAAAATCAACTAAATCCAATTATTACATGAAAACACGAACAAGAATTGCGTTGTTGGCGTTGTTTGTCCTCGGACTTACCTTGCCAATCAATGCACAGAAAATTACAGATCAAACCTTTTCTGGTTTAAAACTTCGGAATATTGGTCCGGCCTTCACCTCAGGTAGAATTGCCGATATCGCCATCCATCCCAATAATGAAAATGTTTGGTATGTAGCTGTAGGCTCCGGTGGTGTGTGGAAAACGACCAATTCAGGAACTACATGGAAACCCATTTTTGACGGACAAAAATCCTATTCAATTGGTGCCATTGCCATCGATCCAAGCAATCCGCATACCATTTGGGTTGGATCGGGAGAGAATGTAGGTGGCCGTCACGTTGCTTTTGGAGACGGAATCTATGTGAGTCATGACGATGGCGCATCTTGGAAGAATATGGGTCTGAAAGACTCAGAACATCTTTCAAAAATTGTTGTACATCCAGAGGATTCCAATACGGTTTGGGCAGTATCTCAAGGTCCACTTTGGACCGCTGGAGGTCAACGTGGTGTTTATAAAACTACGGATGGTGGTAAAACCTGGAAGCGTACTTTAGGTGATGGTAAATGGGTCGGCGCCACTGATTTAGAGATTGATCCTAGAGATCCGAATGTATTATATGCGGCTACTTGGCAAAGACATCGAACTGTTGCTGGTTATTTAGGAGGCGGACCAGGTTCTGGATTGCATAAAAGTGTGGATGGTGGTGAAACTTGGGCCAAATTGAAGAAAGGAATTCCGGGTTCAAACCTTGGAAAAATTGGTTTGGCAATTTCTCCTTTCAATCCAGATGTGATTTATGCAGCCATTGAATTGGATAGAACCAAAGGTGGTTTGTTTATGTCAACCAACCGCGGTGCTTCTTGGACCAAGCAATCCAATGCGGTGTCAGGCGGAACAGGACCTCATTATTATCAAGAGCTATATGCTTCACCTCATCACGAAGGAAAACTATTTTTGATGAACAATTACGTGCAAATTTCAGACAATCATGGGAAGACTTTCTACACCATGAATGAGAGAAATAAGCACGTTGATAGTCATGCGATGGCCTTTAAAAAGTCTGATCCGAATTATGTATTATTTGGAACCGATGGTGGATTGTACGAAAGCTTCGATCTAACCAAAAGCTGGAAGTTCATTAGAAACCTACCAATTACACAATATTTCAAAGTGGCGGTGGATGACTCCAAGCCATTCTATAAAATTTACGGTGGTACACAAGATAACGGTTCTCATGGTGGTCCCTCAAACTCCATGTATTCCGACGGTATCGCGAATGCTGACTGGTGGAAAACGCTAGGAGCAGACGGACATCAATCTGCCATCGAACCTGGAAATCCGAATATTACTTATGGAGAGTTCCAACAAGGCGCTCTTTGGAGAATTGATCAAACAACAAAGGAAACTGTGTTCATTCAGCCTCAGGCGATGGAGGGCGATCCTTACGAACGCTTCAACTGGGATGCGCCAATTTTGGTAAGTCCACATGATCCAAAACGTTTGTATTTTGCCTCACAACGCGTATGGCGTTCAGATAATAGAGGTGACGATTGGCGAGCAATTTCAAAGGATTTAACCTTGAATCAAGAACGTATGGAGATTCCCTACTTCGGAAAACAACAAAGTTGGGACAATGCTTGGGATGTTGGCGCCATGTCGAATTACAATACCATTACTTCATTGGCAGAATCGCCAAAACAAGAAGGATTAATTTATGCGGGTACGGATGACGGACTCATCCAAACAACCGAAGATGGTGGTAATACTTGGCGTAAATTTCAATTGAGTTCAATTAAAGGACTAGACCATGTACCTTTTGTAAATGACGTTCGTGCCGATTTATTCGATGCCAATGTTGTATATGCAGCTGTAGACAACCATAAATATGGGGTATACAGGCCTTATGTATTGAAGAGTTCCGACAAAGGAAAAAGCTGGAAAATCATCAATGGCGATCTTCCAAAACGCACGTTAGTGTGGCGTTTGGTGCAAGATCATGTCAATAAGAATTTAATTTTTGCTGCTACTGAATATGGAATTTATTTCACCTACAACGGTGGTACGAATTGGGTGAAGTTAAAAGGTGGTGTTCCTACCATTTCCTTTAGAGACATCGCTATCCAAAGAAGAGAAAATGACTTGGTTGGTGCTTCATTCGGACGTGGATTCTTCATTTTAGATGATATTACTCCAATCAGGAATTTTAGTTCAGCCATGTTGAAGCAAGATGCAACCATGTTCCCAATTAAGGATGCATATTGGTATCGTCAGGCAAGTAGAGTAGGAAGTCAAGGTGATGCTGAGTATAAAGCACCAAATGCGCCTTTCGGAGCGGTGTTTACGTACTACATGGCAGACAAGGTAAAGTCCTTAAAAGATGTTCGTAAAAAGAGAGAAAAGACCAATACAAATTTCCCAGGATGGGAAGCTCTTGAAAAGGAGAAGAATCAAGATGGACCTTCCATTTTAGTGATCATCAAAGACGCTGGTGGGAAAGTTGTAAATACAGTTCGAGGAACCAATCGAAAAGGGTTTAACCGCGTGAATTGGCGATTGAACTATCCGAATAAAGGTGGCGAGCGATTGAACCAGCGAGGCGACGGAATCGGAACGGGAAATATCATGGTAACCCCTGGGAAGTACACAGCTACCTTGGTAAAACGTGTTGATGGTGTTACCACCGTGCTTCAGGGACCAAAGGATTTCAATGTGGTGCCAATGTACAATGGTACTCTGCAGAGAAAATCATACGATGATATGAATAACTTCCGAGAAGAAGTTTTTGCATTCCAACAGGATTTAACCGCGACCAATATGATGATGAATAAGCAAATGCAGAAAATTGGAGCGATGAAGCGTGCAGCGAACAAAACAACTGCGCCGAATGATACCTTGTTAAAAGACATCAATGATGCACGAATTCAATTGTTAGCCATTCAAAAAGAATTGAGTGGAGATGCAATTAAAGATGAAATTGGAGAACGTTCCGATCCGACTGCTAATGACGGACGTGGAATTCCATGGAGAGCTTTTGGAAATACCTATGGTCCAACTGGAACGCATAAAGCGTTGTTAAACCGAGTGAAATCTCAATTACAGAAAGTAAAAACCAAACTTAGCAATGTGGTAACCAATACCATGCCAGGACTAGAGAAGCGTCTGCAAGCAGCAGGAGCTCCTTGGATCGAAGGGCAAGGCTTAATTAAGAATTAAGACATTTGTTTCTTACAAATAAAAAAGTGACCGTTATCGCGGTCACTTTTCTTTTACTTAGGATTTATATCTCAAGTCTCGGGCTTTTATTTCTTTGCTCCAGAGTTCTTTTCCGTCAGCATTATAAATGGTCATTTTTAATACTCTATTATTTCGAGGGCCACTCACATTGAGCATTCCGAAATTGTGCTCACCGACGATGGTTTCTTCCATACGATATGCATTGTATTTCTCTTTGTCTTTATTGACACCTGAAGTCAAGGCCGAACAGGTTAAGTCATACAGCGGATACACACGACTACTTTCTTGCATTTTACTTAAAGCCGTGTGATGGCGATCCCCATCTAAGAAAATAACCCCCTCAATCTTAGCTTCTCGAATTCTTTCTAGTAAATAGTTTCTTTCCTCAGGAAAGGTGGCGTAGTTTTCAAAAATGGCCTCCGAATTAATTACTTGTCCGCCTATACAAACAAACTTAAATGGAGCTCTACTTGAGGCGAGTGCATTGATGAGCCAATCAATTTGTTCTTTACCAAGAATCTGTCTTTTACCCGTTTTATTTCTGTTGGATGTGCGGTAATACCGATTATCAAGCAAGAAAAACTGTAGATCTGCCCAATCAAAAGATCCGGTTATTCCGCCTCCATTAATTACATCGTAATTCGGATTTCCCCAGAAGAGTTTGAAGATTTCCGAAGTTGTTTTTTTCATGGCAAAACTTCCGTCTGAGTCATTCGGACCAAAATCATGATCATCCCAAATGGCATAATGATGCGTTGATGCCAACAAGGGTTGTACTTCTTTCAAAGAGCGTGAATGGGTATGACGGTGAATGATGCCCGTTCTTGAGTTCCAATCGGCTTCTCTCAAATAGGTATTGTCACCCAACCAAACCATAAAATCTGGATTCTTTTGATTGATGGATTCAAATATTTGATGATTAGTTCCATAGGGTTTCCCAGGACGATCCAGGCCAGGTTCATTCACATAGTTGCAACTACCAATAGCGAAATTTACCTCAGGCGGATCGCTACGCCATTGCCACAAGGTTTGAGATTGAAATTCCATAGGATAATCCCTTTTGATGCGTTTCCCGTTCACATAAACTTCATAATTATAGGTTTTACCGGGTGCGATTTGATTGGCGATTAATTTGGCTACAAATCCGTCTTTCATAGATGTCTGAATAATGTCAGTTTTGAATCGCTTTTTCGGGTTCTCTTTGTCATAGTATTCGAAATGAACATTGGCCGATTCGGTGGTCTGTACCCATAAAAGTGCTTCTTTCATCGTGGAATAGCCTAGCATTGGTCCTGATTGAATCAAATCTTGAGAAAGTAATACCAGTGAACTGAATAAGGCAATACAGGTGGTAAGGAATTGTTTTTTCATCTTTGGATATCTTGATTTTAACCGATATAAATTTAGGAAGGCTATTCATAAAAATCAGAGTTTCTTGCATTAATTAACTATTATTTCATCTTGAATCCTATAATAAGGGATGTTTCGTACAAAAGATTATGCGAATTTTTAAGTATCTTGAACATCCTTTTTACTGGAAAATTATCAACTCCTTTGAAAGGACTTCCGAATAGGAAAAAATCTAACCAAATTGACAAATTCTAACATTCCTCAATCATGAAAAAATTACTTCTATTGGTATTTGGGATACTCTTGAGTTTCTCCCAAAGTGCTGAAGCACAATGGAAATTAAAGAAAAGTGACAGCAAGCCTGATTTGAAATCCATTTCGATTTCTGGGCTCAAATGGCGAAATGTGGGTCCGGCGCTTACATCGGGACGAATTTCTGATTTCGCATTCAATCCGAACAATCCGTTTGAATATTATGTAGCAACTTCCGCTGGTGGTGTATGGAAAACAGTGAATGCTGGGGTAACTTACGAACCACTGTTCGATAGTCAGGGATCCTATTCCATTGGATGTGTTACCATGGATCCAAATAATCCGAATGTCATTTGGGTTGGAACAGGGGAAAACAACAACCAACGATCTGTTGCTTATGGTGATGGCGTGTATAAATCGGAAGACGGTGGAAAGTCTTGGAAAAATATGGGACTAAAGTCTTCTGAACACATCGGGAAGATTATCGTGCATCCAGAAAACTCAAATATTGTGTATGTCGCCGCTATTGGTCCGCTTTGGAGCAAAGGAGGGGATAGAGGCCTGTATAAAACCATTGATGGAGGGAAGACATGGAAAGCGATTATTAAAATTGATAAGCATACGGGGGTGAATGATGTCGTGATGGATCCAAGAGATCCGAATGTATTATACGCATCTACATTGCAGCGAAGAAGACATGTATATACTTATGTGGGTGGTGGTCCAGGATCTGGATTGCACAAAAGTATTGACGGTGGTAAGACTTGGAAAAAAATAAACAAAGGATTGCCTAACGAGGAATTAGGTCGAATTGGTTTGGCCATTTCTCCTGCAAATCCTGAAATCATTTACGCCATTGTTGAAGCTGCCAATGGAAAAGGCGGATTTTTTGCATCGACCAATAGAGGTGCTAGCTGGCAAAAACGTAGTTCTTACGTAACTAGCGGTAACTATTATCAAGAAATAATTGCAGATCCAGTGGATGAACATACCGTTTATGCTATGAATACCTGGATGTCTGTGACCAAGGATGGAGGTAAAACCTTCAAAATGGTTGGCGAGCGTACGAAACACGTAGATAACCATTGTATGTGGATCAACCCGAAGAACAATCAACACTGGGTGGTAGGTTGTGACGGAGGTATCTACGAAACCTTTGATGCTGCCAAAACTTGGGACTTTAAAAAGAACTTACCCGTAACGCAGTTTTACAAAGTAGCTGTAGACAATGACAAACCTTTTTACAACATCTATGGAGGTACCCAAGACAACTTCAGTTTGGGCGGACCTTCTCGTGTATTGACAGAACACGGAATCCGTAATTCAGAATGGTTTATCACCAATGGAGGTGATGGTTTTGAATCACAAGTAGATCCTAAAAATCCGAATATCGTTTATGCACAATCACAATATGGAGGATTGGTAAGATATGACAAACTTAGTGGTGAAAAAGTAGGGATCAAACCGAAAGCCAGAAAAGGTGAGGATGCGTACAAGTTCAACTGGGATGCCCCATTGGTGGTGAGTAAACATGTAACTGGTAGACTCTATTTTGCAGCCAACAAAGTATTCCGCTCTGATGATTACGGAAACAGTTGGTTGGTGATTAGTGATGATTTATCCCAAAAAATAGATCGAAATACTCTAGAAGTATACGATCGTGTAGTAAGCATGGACGCCGTAATGAAAAATGGTTCTACCTCTCCCTATGGAGCTGTAGTGGCGTTTTCAGAATCACCATTAGATAAGTACTTATTAGCCGCTGGTACCGATGACGGACTTGTACACATTTCTGTTGATGGAGGTGGAGCTTGGACTAAAATTGAAAATATTTCTGGTGCACCGAAACAGTCCTATGTGAATAGCGTGCATCTCTCTAGACATGATGAAAATGTCATTTACGTGGCTTTCAATCACCATAAGTTTGGAGATTTTAGGCCATACATTTTTAAATCTATGGATAAGGGAAAGAGTTGGAAAGCCATTCAATCTAATTTGCCAAAAAGAGGAAGTGTGTATGCTATAGAAGAAGATCCTGTGGACAAAGATTTGTTGTTTGTTGGAACAGAATTCGGAGCCTTTTTCTCTCCAGATCAAGGAGCGAATTGGAAGCAGTTGAAAAAAGGGTTGCCAACCATCGCTGTGCGTGACATAGCCATTCAGGAAAGAGAGAACGATTTGGTATTGGGTACCTTTGGTAGAGGATTCTATATAATGGATGATTATTCAGTACTAAGAGAAGTTAAGAATATGAAAGCTTCGGATAGTGCGAAGATCTATCCAATTCGTACCGCTTTGATGTGGGAAAAAAGTAGCCCGCTTGGTTTACCAGGAAAGTCTTTCCAAGGTGATAATTTCTATACAGCTGAGAACTTAGGTCCTGAAGCCATTATAACTTACTACTACAATTCAACCTTCTCATCATTGAAAAGCAAGCGCCAAAAGAAAGAAAAGGCCTTAACGAA
The DNA here is from genome assembly GCA_964343335.1 of uncultured Polaribacter sp. Taxonomy (GTDB): domain Bacteria; phylum Bacteroidota; class Bacteroidia; order Flavobacteriales; family Flavobacteriaceae; genus Polaribacter. The sequence goes on from CAYFJL010000016.1 coordinate 11,668, forward strand.
AAAAGGTGGAGATACGCCGTATCCATCTTATGATGAATTGAATGCTGAAATGAACGAAGGCAAAGAGGAATTGGTATTCACCATCAAAGATCCGTTGAGTAAGGTAGTGAAGAAGGAGTTTAGACCTGCACGCAAAGGAGTTCAACGTTTTCATTGGAATTTGAGATACACCTTGCAGAACCCGATTAATCTAAATCGATCTGGATTCTACAATCCGTTTGGTGGACGTGATGAAGGTACTTTGGTAGCTCCAGGAACTTATACGATTGAAATGGGGTTATTAAAAGATGGTGTGGTGAAGAAACTTACAGATCCAGTATTCTTTGTGGTAAAACCATTGAGAAATACGGAGATGCCAGCTGAAAATAGAACGCGAAAAGTAGCCTTCCAAAAAGCGGTGGCCAAACTTTCGGCTCAAATGAGTATCACTACCAACTTAATGTCAGATGCGAGAAATAAGATTCGATATATCAAGGAAGCTATCAAAAGGGCCGAGCAACCAATGGGCGATTTGAATGCAGATGTGTTGGCTATTGAGAAAGCCTTAAAAGAAGTACAATTGGCCATGTATGGTGATCCGGTAAAACGCAAACTAGATATCGGTCAACCATTATCTCCAGCAAGTCGTTTGGGATCAATTGGTTATGAGCAAAAATATTCAACGGCGAGACCAACTAGAACACACATTGAGAGTTATGAAATCGCCAAGGAGGAAATCATTGCCTTGAAATTGAAAATGGAAAAGATTTACAACGAGGATATTAAAACTTTAGAACAAAAATTAATCAAAGCCGGAGCACCTTATACACCTGGTAGAGGTTATGAAAACAAAAACTAACTAGCAGATATGAGAATTATATCATTTGTTTTATTGCTGTGCTTTACCATCAGTCTTAATGCACAGAAAAAGATTATGCAACACGAGGACAAAGCCTTGTGGAATTCCATTCGTAATGTGAGTATTTCAAATTCAGGAGATTATTTTGTTTACGGATTGAATAAAGGAGAAAAAGATCAAACCATCCATTTAAAAACAACCAAAGGGGAATCTATCATGTCGCATCCGCGAGTAAAAGGCGGACAGTTCACGGCGGATTCAAAGTTTGTCTTGTTTTCAGTAAATGCTTATAAGGATAGCATCAAGGAAATGAAAAGACGAAAAGTAAAGAAAAAGGACTTTCCGAAGGATACCTTAGTTCTTTTCAATATTTCATCCAAAGCAATTACTAAAATCCCGAATGTAAAGGCTTTTGAAGCTCCTCAGAAATGGTCTGGAATTGTAGCATATTACCTAGAAGCCATTCCAGCTAAAAAAGGAAAAAAGGGCGACAAAAAGACCAAAAAGAAGAAAGTGAAAAAAGTTTCTAAAACCAATGGATATCATTTGGTAATTCGTCATTTGGCAGATGGAACGGAGGACACCCTCAAATTTGTGACCAAACATGCCATGGCTAAAAATGGAAAGATGTTAACCTATTCTTCCACGGGCGATAAGGGATCTTTAAAAAGTGGAGTTTATACTTACAATGCGGATAGTAGGATTTCAAATATGATTTTTGAAAGTCATGCAAAAACGAAGTATCCACAATTAGGAATATCAGATTCTGGAAATAGAATCGGGTTTGTAGTCGATGCAGATTCTACCAAAGCCCTCATTAAAAAACCGAGTTTATTCGCTTGGAATCAAGGGGATAATTCAGCTACTGAAATTGTAAAGTCCGAAGATAATTCAAATAAAATGTTGGTTTCTAGTGATCAATCCTTACGTTTCTCTGAGAATGAAAAGCGATTGTTCTTTGGATTAAGAACCACACCCATCGTAAAGGATACCACCTTGATTGCAGAAGAAATTGTGAATGTTGAGGTCTGGACCTACGATGAGCCTCGATTATATACAGTACAAGAATTACAAGTAAAGAATGACCGTAGAAAGGCCTATATGTCGATGTACGACTTTGCGAATAATAAGATGGTTCAAATTGCTGATACTGATTATGATTTAGCACGTTATGGCGACCAAGGAAATTCAGATTATGCAATCATCGGAAATAACACTCCGTATATGTTGGAAAGTCAGTGGACAGCACAACGTCCGATGGATATGATGCGTGTGGACTTGTCATCTGGGGAAAGAAAAATGATTGGTACTAAGATTTATGGAGGTAGTTCTGTGAGTCCAAAAGGCAATTACTTATATGGTTATTCTCGAAAAGACTCGACTTGGTATACTTACAATTTAAAGACTTTAAAATACACGGCCTTAACCAAAGGACAACAATTCTACAACGAATTACACGATTATCCAGATGACCCAAGAGGTTATGGATCAGCGGGTTGGACGGATAATGATGAGCAATTATTGATTTATGATCGTTATGATATTTGGGCTTTTGATCCTGAAACAGGAGCATCAGAAAACTTAACAAAAGGAAGAGCTTCTAACACAAGATATCGTTACGTTCGCACCAATAATGATGAACGTTCCATTTCCAATTCATCAACTTGGTTACTAGCCACATTTAATGATGATAATAAATATGGTGGAGTTGCCACTTATAATCCAAGGAGAAAGAAAATTACTCAATTGGTAGAAAGTGGACATTCATACGGTGGTGTTAGAGTTGCTCAGAAAGACAAGAAGAAAAGAATGGTGTTTACCAAGTCAAACTTTTCGGAGTTTCCAAATTACTGGGTGACCAATATGTCATTTAAATCTCCGAAGCAATTAACCGATGCCAATCCGCAGCAAAAGGATTATAACTGGGGTACAGCCGAAATGGTGGAATGGGTTTCATTGGATGGCAAACCATTAAAAGGAATGTTGATCAAGCCAGAAAACTTTGACCCCAATAAGAAGTATCCTATGATCGTAAACTTTTACGAAAAGAGTTCAGACGGATTGTACAGGCATAGAGCGCCTTCTTATGGAAGGTCTACCATTAACTATCCGTTTTATGCAAGTAGAGGATATTTGATTTTTAATCCGGATGTATACTACAGAGACGGATATCCTGGTGAAAGTGCTTTCAACTGTGTGATTCCGGGAATCACTTCTTTGATTGACAAAGGATTCGTTGACAAAGACAATATCGGGGTTCAAGGACACAGTTGGGGTGGTTATCAAATTGCTTATTTAGTGACCAAAACCGATATTTTCAAAGCAGCCGAATCGGGTGCGCCAGTGCCTAATATGATTAGTGCTTATGGTGGAATCCGTTGGTGGACTGGTTTAAGTAGACAGTTCCAATACGAGCATACACAAAGCAGAATTGGAGGAACTCCATGGGAATATCCGCAACGATATGTAGAGAATTCCCCAATCTTTAATATTGATAAAATCAATACACCTTTATTAATCATGCATAACGATGCCGATGGTCATGTACCTTGGTATCAAGGAATTGAGTTCTTTGTCAGTTTAAGAAGATTGGGCAAACCGTCTTGGTTCTTGAATTACAATGGCGAACCACACTGGCCACTTAAAATGCAGAATAGAGTGGATTTCAACATAAGAATGGCGCAGTTCTTTGATCACTATTTGAAAGCGGCACCTAAACCGATGTGGATGAAAAGAGGAGTTCCTGCTATCGAAAAGGGAATCAACCAAGGATATGAATTTACCAAAGGAGATAAATAACTGATTTTCATGAAGAAATTTTTGATTAGAGCAAAATTCATTGCATGGGTTTGTGCAATCGGATCGCTATCAGCACAAGATTTTAGTGCCTTAAAATATAGAACTGTAGGACCCGAAAGAGGAGGTAGAGTAACCACCGTTACAGGAACACCTCAATTGCCAGGTACTTTTTATCTGGGAGCATCAGGAGGCGGCGTATGGAAGTCGGAAGACTACGGAACTTCTTGGAACAATGTTTCTGACGGGTTTTTCGCTACACCATCTATTGGAGCCATAGAAGTCGCTTCGAACGACCCTAATATTGTATACGTAGGTACCGGTTCAGACGGATTACGTAGTAATGTAATTGCTGGAAAAGGAATGTATAAATCTATTGATGGAGCCAAAACTTGGGAATTTATAGGTCTAAAAGAAACGGGGCAAATTGGTGCTGTGGAAATTGATCCTAGAAACCACAATACGGTGTGGGTGGCTGCCATCGGAAATGCGTTTAGAAGCAATTCAGAACGTGGTATTTATAAAACTACTGACGGCGGTAAGACTTGGGATAAAGTCCTGTTTATTTCTAATAAAGTAGGTTTTGCGGATTTAGAATTATTACCTAATAATCCGGATATTGTCTATGCTGCGGCATGGAAAGCCGAAAGAAAGCCATGGACCATTATTTCTGGTGGAAATAACGATGAAGGCGGAATTTACAAGTCCATCAATGGTGGAAAAGATTGGATTAAATTAGAAAACGGACTGCCAAAAGGTTTAATCGGAAAGATTGATTTGGCTGTTTCTGCAGTGGATTCAAGTATATTATATGCGGTTATTGAAGCGCCAGGAAAGGAAGGTGGATTGTACAAGTCCGTAGATCAAGGAAAATCTTTCAAACAGGTTTCTAGCAACATCGGATTGGTCAACAGACCATTTTACTACACCAATATTGAATTAGATCCAACGAACCCAAATATTATTTATTCAAATGCCAATCCATTGCTAAAATCAGTAGATGGTGGAAAAACCTGGAAACGAATGAGCGTTCCGCATGGTGATAATCATGACATTTGGTTGAATCCGAACAATCCAGATTTGTTGATTCAGGCCAATGACGGTGGTGCCAATGTCTCTCATAATGGCGGAAAAACTTGGTCCTCACAATTCAATCAGAATACGGCTGAATTGTATCAAGTGGAAGTAGATGATCAATATCCGTATTGGTTGTATGCCGGTCAGCAAGACAACAGTACCACAGTTTCTGTTCCTAGCTTTCCACCAAGTGCTATTCAGTACACAAGATCTGGCTGGATCATGAACACAGGAGGATGTGAAACGGGACCAGCTGTTCCAAAGCCTGGTAATGCCAATATTGTATATGCCAATTGTAAAGGTCGTTTTTCAGTTTTCAATAAAACCACTGGAACTGAAAAAAGCTATTATGTGGGCGCTTCCAATATTTACGGACACAATCCCAAGGATTTAAAGTATCGTTTTCAGCGTGTGGCACCAATTCATGTTTCTCCACATAATCCTGATGTAGTTTACCATGGCTCACAATTTCTACACAAAACCATGGATGACGGATTGAATTGGGAAACCATTTCCCCTGATTTAACAGCCTTTGAAACTGATAAACAAGTGAATTCGGGAAGTCCAATCACCCGCGATATCACTGGGGAAGAGTATTACAGTACACTTTATTCCATAAGGGAATCGAAATTAAAAGAAGGATTGATCTGGACAGGCTCCAACGACGGAGTAATTTCGGTGACTCGTGATGGTGGAAAGACTTGGAAGAATGTAACGCCTAAAAAGATGCCAAAAGGCGGACGCGTAGAATCCGTAGAACCATCTCAGTTTGAAGAAGGGAAAGCTTATGTAGCGGTTGATAGACATTTACTCGGTGATGAGAAGCCGTACATTTATAAAACCAGTAATTATGGCAAATCGTGGGAGTTGATTTCCACTCCAGATAATGGAATTCCGTCTGATCACACGGCCCGAGTATTACGCGAAGATCCAGTTCGCCCTGGATTGTTATATGCAGGAACAGAATTCGGAATGTTTGTTTCTTTTGATGATGGAAAGAATTGGCAATCGTTTCAACAAAATTTGCCGGTGACTCCAATTACCGACATTAAAATCTTTAGAGGTGATTTGATTTTGAGTACCATGGGACGTGGATTTTGGATTTTAGACAATATCACCGCTTTGAGAGATGTCAATATCAACAAATTAGGAGATCAAGCTGTGTTGTTTCAACCAGACAATACGATTCGCTATCGATATCCGAAAATTAGAGGTACACGCGGTGCTGCTCAATATCCAAGAACGAGTGTTATTATTGATTACTACCTGCCAAAAGGAAAAACATCAGAAATTCAACTAGATATTTTAGATGCTAATAACAAGTTGGTAGCGAGTATTGTTAGTGATAAAAAAATGATGTCAAAAGTTACGGAAGTGGAAGATATGAATCTCAGTCAAGTATTTCGATACGTTGATAGACGCTTGGAAAATAAAGGCGGATTCAACCGTTTCCGTTGGGATATGCGATCTAAAGGAGCTTGGGCTTCCAATGAACGTTTTCGATACAAAAGAGGGCCTCTTGTAGCGCCAGGGAAATACACTGTTCAATTAAAAGTGAATGGCGCAGTCCTGTCAAAGTCTTTTGAGATTCTTATGGATCCAAGAGTAGAGAAAGGCGGAATTTCAAAGGCGGATATTAATTCCCAAATTGCCATGCAATACAAGGTGATTGATTTGCTTTCAAAGACCAGAAGATTGCAAGCCAAACTTGAAAAAAAGAAATCAAAAAACGCAAAAGCCCTATTGTCAAAAATGAAAAATGCTCGTGGGGCTTATCCACAACAGATGTTTACTTCACAGGTTTCCTATCTACTTAATATGATTAGTGGTGCCGACCAAAAACCTGGACAAGAAGCTCAAAAGCGATATCAAGAACTTTTGAAACAATACAAAGAACTAGAACAAAAATCAACAGATAGATAACATGAAAAAAATTTCCATTATTACCGTATTGCTAGCAGGAGTGCTATTTTCTTGCAAACAGCAACCTGAAAAGTTACCTGTAAAAGTAAAAGGAACAGAAGTAACCTATGCGACCGATTCAACGAATTTGAAAGGGTATATCGCCTTCGATGAAAATAGTAAAGAAAAAAGACCCGGAATTTTAATCGTACACGAGTGGTGGGGTCATAATGACTACGTTCGTCAGCGTGCAGATATGTTAGCAGAATTAGGTTACACGGCCATTGCTGTTGATATGTATGGAGATGGTAAGCAAGCCAATCATCCAGAAGATGCTGGGAAATTCGCCATGAGCGTGTTCTCAAATCTTCCAGAAGCAAAGAATCGTTTTAATGCTGCAATGGATCTATTAAAAAAACACGAGTCTGTGGACGGAACAAAAATTGCCGCTATCGGGTATTGCTTTGGCGGAAGTGTCGCCTTAACCATGGCGAATACGGGGGCTGATTTAGATGCAGTGGCAGCCTTTCATAGCGGGGTAGCTTTACCAGTTGGACCTTCATCAGATCTAAAAGCACGCGTGTTGGTATGCAACGGTGCTGCTGACACATTTATTAGTCCGGAGTCGGTAACGGCTTTCAAGAAAGCTATGGATTCGATAGGAGCAAAGTATGAATATTTCAATTATCCGAATGTAAAACATAGCTTTACTTCAAAGGAAGCAGAAATCAACGGTAAGAAATTCAATTTACCCTTGGAATACAATGCGGAAGCAGATCAAAAATCTTGGGCTAGTCTGCAAGCGATGTTGGGCGAAGTTTTTAAGACTGAGGAATAACATTCGTTAAAAGGATGATTTAAGCTTATGAATGAATTTTTGCAAAAATGTGAGGCGGAGTTGGTGAATGGATATGCAAAAAAACGTCATCCTTTTCGATATTTCTCCTTAGCCACAATAGCTGATGATAAACCCAGAATAAGAACCGTTGTTTTGCGTAAGTTATTACCGGATTTCAGCTTATTATTTTATACGGATTTGCGATCATCTAAAGTGAGTCAGTTGAAACAAAACAATCAAGTGAGTGCCTTATTTTACAATCCGAAGAAGCTACTTCAAATTCGAGTAGATGGTAAAGTATCCTTTGAAACCGATGAGAAGATACTGAGGTCTTATTGGAACAATATTCCGGAGAATTCAAGAAAGGATTACATCACAAAGTTGAAACCAGGATCATCCATTCATGCGGATACTGAGATTGAATATGATGCTGAAAATCCGAATTTTTCTGCCGTAAAAATCAAAGCTCATACTATTGAGTACTTGCAATTGCAACGACCAAGCCATTTACGCTTGTTATTTACCAAAGATGAAGGTGAATGGAGTATGCAAAACCTTGTACCCTAATGATTTAGAGTAGTGGTTGTAAAACTGACCAAACGTTTTGAGCAACGATTTTATGTCCAGCTTTCGTAGGATGAATCCCATCTGGTTGGTTTAGGGTCTTGATGCCACCTACGTCTTCCAATAAAAACGGAATCAAAGTCAGGTTATTTTTTTTGGCTAATTCTGGAAAGATATTTTTGAATTCTGTGGTATAATCCTGACCTAAATTAGGTGGAATCTGCATTCCGGCTAAAACGATCTTACATTCAGGATATTTGGTTTTTACTCGATCAATAATGGTTTGAAGATTGGCATGTGTTTCTTTCAAGGGAACACCTCTTAATCCGTCGTTACCACCCAATTCCAGAATAAATATTGATGGTTCTTCGCTCAAAATCCAGTCGATACGATTTTTACCACCTGCCGTCGTTTCACCGCTCACACCCGAATTCACCACCTCATAATCCAATCCTAATGAATCAATGGTTTTTTGAATCACACCAGGAAAAGCATCATTGACATCATCCAAACCATAACCAGCTGTTAAACTATCTCCAAAAACCACAATTCGTTTTTTAGATTCTTGCTTCGTTTTCTCAACTTGTGTGGTAGTATTGGAATTTGTAGACGTGCCTTTATTGGTGGGTTCCGACTTACAGGATAGAAAGCATACAAGTATTGAAAAATAACAGAATTTTAAGAATATCTTTGTTGTTTCGAGACCGATATTCCCTGTCAAATGGCTATTTTTCGAAGTATGCATTTTTCGTTTTAATTTAAGTGATAAACCCATGTCAAAGATATTAAAGATTACCAATTTAGAGAAAACCTACACCAGCGGATCTAAAAGCTTGACCGTGATAAGCGATATTAGTTTTGAAGTCGCGCAAGGAAGTATCTTTTCCATCGTAGGACCTTCAGGAAGTGGTAAAACTACGTTGTTAGGCTTGTGTGCGGGATTGGATGATCCAAGTGCTGGTCATGTTGAGCTTTGTGGTGAAAACTTACAATCTTTGAACGAAGACGAAAGAGCCATATTACGAAACAAAGAAGTTGGATTTATATTTCAAAATTTCCAATTATTACCGACGCTGACCGCCTTGGAGAATGTAATTGTTCCTTTGGAATTGCAAGGCAATAAAAACGCAAAGAAAGTAGGAGAGGAGTTATTGGCAAAAGTAGGTTTGAAAGATCGGATGCATCATTATCCCACACAATTATCAGGAGGAGAGCAACAACGCGTAGCCATTGCAAGGGCTTTTTCCAACAAACCGTCTATTTTATTTGCTGATGAACCTACAGGTAATTTGGATGAAGATACGGGTGAAAAGGTAATTCAATTACTATTTGAATTGAACCAGCAAGCTGGAACGACTTTGGTAATTATTACCCACGATTTGGACCTCGCCAACCGAACACAACAAATTTTGCGTTTAAAAGGTGGTAAAATCATTGCCAACGAAAAAACCAACGTTGCCTAATGAATACCAATGCTACCATTTCTTGGTTGTTAACCATGGCCTGGCGAGACGGAAAAGCCAGTATTTCGCGCTTGTTTCTGTTCATCGCATCCATCATATTAGGAATCGCCGCAGTGGTGTCTATTCAACTGTTTAGTGAAAATTTAAAGGACAATATCAAAAAGCAATCCAAGGCATTAATGGGCGCCGACTTTATCATTGATAGTCGCAACAAACCCAATGAAAAAGTGAAGGCCATCATTGATTCTTTAGGAGCGGATGCATCGGAAGTCAATTTTGTATCCATGGGGGCTTTTACCAAAAACGGAGCCACCAAATTGGTGCGCGTACGAGCCATGCAAGGTGACTTTCCTTTTTATGGATCACTTTCTACAGACCCTGTGGATGCTGGAAGAACCTATCAACAGCAAGGTGGAGCCTTGGTAGATGCGACTTTATTGTTGCAATTTGACATTGCAGTTGGGGATAGTATTAAACTGGGGAAAGTGAAATTCCCAATCGTCGGGAAATTGAAGTCTATTCCAGGAAGTACAGCGATTTCGTCCTCAGTGGCACCAACCGTTCTGATTCCCTTTGCCTATTTGGATCAAACCGAATTACTTCAATTGGGAAGTCGAAAAGAATATCAATATTTCTTCAAATCACCTCAGACAGATCTAGAGCTGTTGGATCAACAGATTGATCCGATTTTGGATGCAGAAAACGCCGATTTAGATACCCACACCAGCACTAGTCGAAATTTGGGTAGACGGTATGACAATGTCGGTCGATTCTTAAATTTGGTGGCATTCATTGCCCTTTTATTAGGATGTATCGGTATTGCGAGTTCCGTGCATATCTATATCAAAGAGAAACTCAAGAATGTTGCAGTACTAAAATGCTTAGGAGTTACTCGAAGACAATCCTTTTTAATTTACTTGTTTCAAATATTGGGAATCGGTTTCATCGGCGGAATCATCGGATCTTTACTCGGAATCGTTTTGCAGTTTTCATTCCCGTATATTTTACAAGATTTCCTTCCATTTGAAGTGGAAATTAGCCTGTCTTTTCAACCTGTATTAATCGGAATTACGCTTGGGGTGATTATGTCGATTTTGTTTGCTTTGCTACCGCTCTTAGGTACCTGGTATGTATCTCCACTAGCGGTTTTACGAGAATCTGAAGAAAATGTAGAGAAACCACGAAGAGCTCGAATTTTCATCTTTTTAATGATCGTATTGTCCATCTATTTGTTTGCTGTTTGGATGCTAAAGGATGCAGTAAACGGACTCTTTTTCACCTTCGGAATTCTGTTCACCTTTGCTTTGTTGGCGGTTGTTTCCTGGTTGGTGATGAAACTAATCAAGAAGTTTTTTCCGACTTCATGGGGATTCACAAAACGACAGAGTTTACTTAATTTATTCCGACCAAACAACCAAACCATGGTTCTGGTATTATCCATCGGTTTGGGGAGCTTCTTAATCAGTACCCTGTATTTTACCAAGGATATTTTACTAGCAAAAACCTCCATTGAAAATCGAAGTTCAGACGCCAATATCATTTTAATGGATGTACAAGCACAGCAGGAAGAATCTTTGTTAAATAGTTTCTCTTCAAAGAAATTAGAAGTGATTGACAATATACCGATTATTGCCATGCGAGTTCACAGCCTTAAGGGAAGATCGGCCAAAGACATTCGAACGGATACCACAAGAAGTATTCGAAGGTGGATTGTCAACAGAGAATTTAGAGTGACCTATCGGGATCACTTGGTAGAAACCGAAGAAATCACATCAGGCGAGTGGAAGGGACGTATCGAAAAAGGCGAACCTATAGAAATATCCATCTCTGAAAGTTTTGCCAGAGATGCTAAGTTAAGTTTGGGAGATCCTATTGCTTTCAATGTGCAAGGATTGGTTATAAAAACTACAGTCGGTAGTATTCGCAAGGTCGATTGGGGCAGTATGCAGGTAAACTTTTTGGTGTTGTTCCCAGCGGGTGTATTGGAAAATGCCCCAAAATTCAACGTAGTATCGACTTACGTACCAACAGAAGAAGCTTCCGCAGCCTTGCAGCGCGACTTGGTAAAGGATTTTCCCAATGTTACGATTTTAGACCTACGTCAGGTATTTACCATTGTGGAGGATATCCTCGGAAAAATTACATGGATCATCAATTTTATGGCTTTTTTCAGTATTCTTACCGGACTCATAGTTTTGATTGGTTCCGTTCGAAATAGCAAATACCAGCGCATCAAAGAGAGCGTCTTATTGAGAACTATTGGCGCTCATGGCAAGCAGATTCTTCAAATTTCAGCCTATGAATATCTGTTTTTGGGATTGCTCGGAAGTTTAACCGGAATTCTATTATCTCTAGTAAGCGCTCAATTACTGGCCACATTGTTATTCCAAGAACCTTTTGTTCCTTCACCAATTCCGTTTCTCGTATTATTGCCTGCTATAACCGGATTCGTAATGTTGGTCGGTTTGTTTAATATCAGAACTGTGTTGAATTCTTCGCCATTGGAGGTATTGCGGAAAGAAGTGTAATCGTTATTTTATTCTTATTCTGAATATAACAAAGGTTTCCTTCGCACTAGATTTAAAACGATTCTAACTAGGAAAAAGGCGGCCATGATAATGAATGCGGGTTCAAATTTGAAGCTAAAATACAATTCGTCAAAAGGCCAAAATATACTATTAATCAAAGGTCCGAGAAAGTTTAGGTAAATTGTTAACCAAAACGCAACTCCCAAAACTTCGAACAACATATTCTTACGTTTAAAAACACTTTCCAAGACCTTCTTGACCATCCAGAAGGTAAAAAATAGTGAGCCTAATGCCGAAACTGTAAATCCGAGCCAATACCATGGGTGATCACCAAAATTAGATCCGGGCCTACGAATATGTTCGAAATAATCGTAAACAGTATAAGCCATCAGAAAGAGGCAGAAATAGAAAATCGGATTTTTAGGAAGTTTTTTAAACATGACGGTCTTTTAATTCATGTACAATTGAAATCTACTTGAATTTATTCCGGAGTTTTTTCGTCAGGGAATTCCTTTTTAAAATTCTTCCAATAATCATCTACGGATGCCTTCATGTCTTTTCGAAGGGCTAAGATTCCGAATAAGTTAGGCAGGGTCATCAAGGCAATCGTGATCCCAGAGAGTGTCCAAATAATTGTAGTATCGGCAAAGGACGCAATGAAAAATGCGACGACATAAACCAATCGATAATATTTTACAGAACCCGAACCAAATAAATAAGTCATGGCACGATCTCCATAGTACGACCAGCTAATGGCTGTACTAAAGGCAAACAACAACAATCCGATTGATACAATATACTGACCCCAATCGCCAAAGTAACTTCTGGTAAAGGCTTCCGCTGTTAAAGGGGCACTATGAACTAAGGATTTTCCTTCAAAAACAAGATTGAGATCTTCGGGTTTTCCGTTAATAATAGTTAGCGTACCTGTAAGATTTTCTCCATTGCTTTTAACCAATACTTCTTCTGCTAAAGAACGAGCGTGGATAAAGGATACATCATTCTGAATCTTTCCGTCCACCACTTGCAACTGTCCTTCAAAAACAGGTAAAAAGTCTTCTTCAGATACATGTTTGGCCAATGCCATTCGTCCTTCATCTGTAGTATCCGTGTAAGTTCCTTGTAGGACCTGCATGTCGACATAATCAAACTTATTGTCTAGTTTTTCTTTCCAAACTCCAGAGGAAAGCAATACAAGAGCTGTTAACGTACAGATGACAATCGTATCGATAAATGGCTCTAAAATCGCTACCAACCCTTCAGACATCGGTTGATTTGCTTTCGCCGCGGCGTGGGCGATGGGGGCAGAACCTTGACCTGCTTCATTGGAGAACAATCCACGGCCAACTCCTTTGTTAAAGGCAAAAGCAATGGAAGCTCCTAAGAAGCCACCTGTGGCTGCTGAACCCGTGAATAAATCTGCAAAAATGGATATGAAAGAGGGTATGATATTTTCAATATTGTAAAGAATCACGGCAAAGGCCCCAATGAAATAAACAATCGCCATGGCAGGTACTAGCCTCGATGTTACCGCCGCAATACGTTTGATTCCGCCTAAAATGACCAAGGCTAACAAAACGGCTAAAACACCACCAACCATCATTTCATCAAGTCCGAAGGTCGAATTCAATGAACTTGCGATGGAGTTGATTTGTGGTAATGATCCTGTTCCAAAAGAAGACAAAACGGTAGCCCCAGCAAAGATGGCCGCCAACCATTTCATATTCAATTTATTTTTCATGTAGTACATCGGTCCACCTGCGATCGATCCATCAGCTGCTTTTTCACGGTACTTATGAGATAGCGTTACCTCAACAAATTTGGTACACATCCCAACCGCTGCGGTCATCAACATCCAAAAAACGGCTGCAGGTCCTCCAATATGGACTGCCAAGGCGACCCCGGCTATGTTTCCAGTACCCACGGTTCCTGATAGGGCAGTGGTTAAGGCTTGGAAGTGATTGGTGTCTCCTTCGTTATGATCTTTATCAAACTTTCCGCTTACCACTTTAAAAGCGAAACGGAAGTAGCGTATCTGAGGAAATTTTAAATAGATGGTAAAGAACAGTCCCGTTCCGAGTAGGGCATAAGGAAACCAAAAAGCGCTTCCAATATAACTATCTATCAGTGATAAAAAATCGTTTAATTCCCTCATAAAAATCAAGTTTTGGATTGTTTGAGGTGTAAAAATAGGATTTTTAAGAGACTAGCAGGTATTCTTGCAAATTACTTTAGAATGGAATTCACCCCGTCTTCAAGCATGTATAAAGCTTTAATTTCCTTGTCTGTAAGGTTACGATTGAAGATGGACAATTCATCAAACAGACCGATATAACCCAATCCAAGATAGATGTTTGATTTGGAGATTTCCCAGGTAAAGGGATTCTTGATGTTGGATCGAGTGCCTTGCAATTCGCCATTCAAATACAAGGAAGCTTCTCCCGATTCGGAATTTAATCCTGAGAAATTAATGAGAATATGCGTCCAAGTTCCTTTTGCGAAAGGCGGATTCTTAACCGCCGGAAGTAATTCTAAGAAAATCGGATTCTCATTATCTGGACCAACTGGATTCGGATTCCAAGCATCACGATCTTCAATAACGCCCAATCTAAAATCACGCGGATTTTCTTTGGTGTAATCAACCCAAATACCGGCATCATTGTAACCTGCGTCAGTAATTTGAATTGGATCACAATAGCCTGGTTTTAAATCGGTTGAAGGGTCTAAACTCAGCCAAAACGAAATAGCACCACTCCAGTTTTCTTGATTGTAAGTGATGTTCTTTTCACTCGGATAGTAAATGTATCCTTTGCTTCGTTCGGTAAATACGAGTCCGCCACCAAACTTTCCTTTTCCATCTTGAAGCGTGATATCAGGCTTGTGCAATCCTACCTTAGCAGAATCTATTGCCTTTCGATTGGGAACAGTGTACATGTTTGCATCTCCTAAGGCAAAATCAGCGGTTACATTGGTCTCAAAAGAAGAATGAAAGGTCAATGCCTGCTTTAGATCTTCTTTTGTGGTATCCCCTGGAGTACAGGCAGAAAAGATAAAAAGGAATGAGAATGTGATTTTTACAATAGATTTCATCGGACGGTCAGTTTTATGGAGTTCTAAAAATACGGAAATAATCAATCCTAAATCCAAAATCAAACAACGTCAATCTAAAATCTCAAATCTCAATTCGTAAATCGTAAATCCCAATTCGTAAATCGTAAATCTAAAATCTAAGATTAAATTGTATCTTCACAACAACGAAAACCAAACCCAAAAACTTGTCAGATTCGTCCAACCGACTTTCACGAAAAATAGGTCTCTTATCTTTAACAGCAACCGGAATTTGTTCCATGTTAGGGGCCTCCATCAATGTGGTTCCTTTCATGATCCATCGCAGCGTTCCAGGCATCGGTCCGAATGTGCTTTCTGCCTTCCTTTTTGCCATGTTACCCGCCTTATTAGCGGCTTTTGCATATGGATCACTAGCCTCGGCAATGCCCAGAGCAGGAGGGAGTTACATCTATGCGAGTCGCGGATTGAATCCGTATTTGGGCTTTATAGCCAGTTTTTCCCAATGGTTCGGATTGTCTATCGTTATTGGTGTGATCGCCTATATCATTGTGCCCTTTGTACGTGATGTTTTTGTGGGACTCCACTGGATGAAAGCTGCCGATTTAATGGAAGTAGCTTCCGTACGCATCGGAATTGCTTTAGCGCTGATTTGGCTCTTTATTTATATCAATATCAAAGGAGGAAAGTTCTATGAACGGACTGTAGTTCCCTTAATGTTTGTGATGTTCGGTTTGGGAGTAATTGTCATTATCTCGGGCTTCTTATTCGATCAAAATGATTACGCAGCAGCAGTGCCTGAAAGCACAGATTTCATGAACGGAACCGAAGGGAATTTCGATTTTATGGTTTTTTTATCCGCAGCAGCCATTCTCTTTTCCAGTTTTATTGGTTTTGATGCTATTGCCCAAGCTGGAGGCGAAGCCAAGAAACCCAATAAAAATTTACCCAAAGCTATTTTATTGGCGATAACCATTGTTGGAAGTTTTTACTTCTTATTCACCATTGCCATGTATCATGCGGTTCCATGGGGTTATGTGGCTGATCAAGCTGCTATGAAGGACATCACAGCACCCGGATTGATAAGTCCGTTACTACCTGTCGGTTTATCCGTAGCTATTTTATTCGGTGCCGCTATTGCCTTAATTAATGATTTACCCGCCATGCTGCTATCGGTTTCTAGATTGGTTTTCGCATGGGCAGATGACGGTATTTTCCCAAAGAAAATTGCGGTTACCCATCCGAAGTATCAAACTCCCCACAGAGCCTTGTATTTAAGCGGAATCATGGCATCCGTTGGGGTTTTGGGAAGCCATTTTGCGGGAGATTTCTTTTTGGGCATTGATATTATGGTGACTTCCATGATGGTGAATTTCTTGTTGATGTGTTTGACCTTGATTACCATTACCAAGGTGAATCCGACATTGGCCAACGAAATAAAAATGGTGAAATCCTTATCCAAACAACGATTGATTGGATACGGTGGGGTTCTTTTACTCGTCGTATTCCTTACTGTACATACTTTAAAAGATTTAAATGCAGATGTAGACGCTTGGTATTTCCGTTCAACGCCGGTTTGGCTCATAGTGATGGGAATTGGCTCTGCCATTTACTATTTTAAAACCAAAGCTTTAAAAGCGTCTGGAAAGGACCTCAAAACATTATTTTCTAAACTTCCTGAAGAATGAACAACGAACGAACTATCGAATTAGCTCCTGGATTAACCATTTCCCGTGTTTTAACCGGATTGTGGCAAATTGCTGATTTAGAGCGTGATGGGAATACATTAGATCCTGTTGCAACCGCCAAATTCATGCAGCCTTATGTGGATGCTGGCTTCACAACGTTCGATATGGCCGATCATTATGGTTCTGCCGAAGTGATTGCAGGTGTTTTTAATGCAAATAGCGAACATAAAGCCCAAATGTTAACGAAATGGGTGCCTGAACCAGGGAAAGTGAGTAAAGAAAGGGTGAGAGCCAGTGTAGAAAAGGCATTGAAACGATTGCAGACTGATCAGCTGGACTTACTTCAATACCACGCATGGTCTTATCCTGATCCTGCTTGGTTAGATACCTTGTTTGAATTGCAGGAACTCAAAAAAGAGGGATTGATTAAACATTTGGGAGTAACTAATTTTGATTCGGCGCATTTGCGCATTGCATTAGCGAGCGGGATTGAAATTGTATCCAATCAGGTGTGTTATTCGTTATTAGATCAGCGTGCCAATGGAGAAATGAAAGCCGTTTGTGAGCAATACGGCGTAAAACTCTTAGCCTTCGGAACTCTAGCAGGCGGATTCTTAACCGATAAGTGGTTAGGAAAATCAGAACCTAATGTAGATGAAAGTTTTACTTGGTCGCAAATGAAATACAAGCGCTTTATTGATGAAGCGGGAAGTTGGACTGACTTTCAGAATTTGCTACAGACTTTAAACGGAATTGCGAAGAAACACAACATCTCCATTGCCAATGTAGCCACCAAGTTTATCCTCGAACAATCGCATGTTGCAGGGGTCATTGTTGGGGCTCGATTGGGTAAAAGTGATCATATAGATAATAACTTACAACTATTTAACAATCAATTAGATAGCAATGATAAAAGTTTAATACAAGAACAGCTAAACAAGTTGAATTCCATCCATGGAGATTGCGGCGATGAATACCGCAAGCCACCTTTCTTAACGGCCTCTGGAGACTTGAGTCACCATGTAAACGGATTCCCAAAACCATACACGACCAAAACCTTAAAAAATGGAAATGAAGCTGTGGTAAGCGGGACGTATTGGGAAGACATGGCGGGCTATGCAAGAGCGGTGAAAATTGGGAATCGTATTCGGGTTTCAGGAACAACAGCTACGCATGGTAGCCTAATGATTGGTGGTGCTGATCCAAAAGCACAGGCACATTTTGTGATTGATAAAATAGAAGGGGCCATCATGTCTTTAGGCGGAACCTTAGACGATGTAGAACGTACACGCATCTTCGTGAACAATGTCCATGATTGGGAACCAATTGCTAGAGCTCATGGCGAACGCTTTAAAGACATTCAGCCCGCTAATACCTTGGTAGAAGCCAAATTGGTAGGAGAGGGCTACTTGGTAGAAATAGAGGCGGAGGCGACGATTCGATCTTAAAGAAAAAGGTAAAAATGTACCACAAATGATAGTTTATCAATAATTATCAATTACTTTTTCTTACGGTACCGCCACTAGAAGTATCTTTTGAAACTCTTGGATTTCCTCTGTAGCGTACTCGTGAATTACTTGTTGCCCGTGCATCCAATTGATTTGATACAGAAAGGAGTGCACTTGAATTGTTTGTTACACGTATATTGGCTATTTCACTTTTTAGATTAAATGCTCTATAGCTACTAGTACCTGAAGCTCGCACGATTTGATCCCTGGCAAAACCTTCCATGTTAGCAATGCTGTTTCCAGAAGCTTCGAAGTAAATTTCACCTACATTAAGCTTTAAATTTAACGTAGAGGATCCAGAAATTTGTACTTCTAATTTGCGACTACTTAGCGTATTTAATGCTTGTAAGGAGGAGCCGCCAGAAAGATTAATCTCATCCAGACTTTTTACGGTTAGGTATGCTTTTGACTTGAATCGTGAACGTCTGCTGCTTCTTTGTCTTAATCCAATGGTCAAAACACCACCTCGTACAACTCCAATCAGATCGTTCATTAAGCGATTATCGGCCTCAAGAACTAAGGACTCTTTGGCACCAAAACGAAGTTCTACTTCAAAGTCACTAGAGACAGATAGCGCATGAACGTTTGCTATATTGAAGCGTTTTTGAGATTGAGCCAATATGGTACTCGTCATGATCACAAAAACAAGACTCGCTAAAAAAGGCTTTAATCTATTTGTTAAATTCTTCATGGTTGATTGGTTTTTAGTTGCTTTTTAAAAGTACAAAAAATGTGTGGGTTGTTGCTTATGAATATTATAAATGGATTTTAATATCATAAAAGAATAGCACATAAGTACCCTTATAAATTAAATTATTATTGTAAATGCTCATTAAAATCAGGCTAAGTTTCCTTGTAGTATGATTATCGAGTCAGTGCGGTTGTGTTTGGCGCAAATTACTTTTTACATAATTACTGTC
This sequence comes from uncultured Polaribacter sp., assembly GCA_964343335.1. Taxonomy (GTDB): domain Bacteria; phylum Bacteroidota; class Bacteroidia; order Flavobacteriales; family Flavobacteriaceae; genus Polaribacter. The sequence goes on from CAYFJL010000016.1 coordinate 30,856, forward strand.
GTTATACAGCTAAAGCTCTAGAACTACAATTATGTAAAATACTGCGTATGCAGTAATTTGCTTAGGTGGTATTATAATTTATATTATGTTAAATAGAAAATTTAGGGACATCCGAAGATATCCCCTTGTTGATTAATCAAGCCAGTTTAAAAAGTAATTCATCATCTCTTCTTTAAAGGCATAATGCATTTTTATATAATCGCGCATTTCATCCATCAAGGTATTCTGTGCGTCATAATATGAAGCTTCTGGTTCTTCGTTTTGTTTCAAACGATTTAAAATGGAAATTTTTTGTTTGCAACGATGTTTTAATTTGGCAATCGCATCGCGCTCAATATTAATCCGGTTTTGAAATTGCTCTAACGGAATCATAGCGCTCTTGCTAAATTCGCGTGCTGCAATTTCTTCTAACTTCTCTTCAAAAGAATCCATTTCATTGTAATGAAATCGTAATTCTCTTCTCCAGGTTTCTAAATTAAACTTTAGATCGCTTAGGTATGAAACTTGTGTCTGCATAGTGTGTATACTTAATTATTGATTAATTCTTTTTGTACGTTCGATGGAACGTTTTGATAATCGGATTCCTTTGATGTAAAGGTTCCTCTACCTTGTGTAATGGATCTCAAACTAGTTGAGAAATCATACAATTCAGCCTTTGGCGTAATGCTCTTCAATACTTGGTACGATCCTAAAGAATCGATTCCCAAGATCATGGAACGTCTCGATTGTAATTCGGTCATTACGGATCCTACTGCTTCTTCAGGTACTTTGATGTTCAACTCTTGTGTAGGCTCTAACAACCTCGGACTGGCATTTAAAAAGGCTTCTTTAAAGGCGTGTGCCGATGCTATTTTAAAGGAAATATCGTTAGAATCGACCGCGTGCATCTTACCATCGTACACCATTACTCTGATATCTCTGGCGTATGAATGCGTCAACGGACCTTCTTCCATTACTTCCATAATTCCCTTTAATACGGCTGGTAAATAGCGCGAATCAATTACACCACCCACAATACAGTTGTAGAAAATCAATTTTCCACCCCATGGCAAATCGATATCTTCTTTTCCACGGATATTGAACCCTTCTGGTTCCGACATATCTTCAAACCAAGGCTCAATCTTCATGTGTACTTGAGCAAATTGTCCTGCTCCACCTGATTGCTTTTTATGTCTATAATTCGCTGTAGATGAACGCTGTATGGTTTCTCGATACGGAATTTTAGGTTTACTAAATACCGCTTCCACTCCGTATATATTTTGCAACATCCATTTGATGGTAGACAAATGTAATTCCCCTTGCGTTCCGATTAAAGATTCCTTGGTCTCGTTG